>NZ_JBHSNC010000055.1:0-125771 GCF_042655785.1 Cohnella yongneupensis | reverse complement strand
TATAGTTTTCATCGGTAAAACACCAGGGTGTTTTATACAATGTCCACTATAAGGGGTGCACTTCACGCATGCGAACGTCGGCTATTTCGCTTCTTCGTTATTTTCCGGCGAGCACTTGGTACCAGACGCCCCGTTTGGAGTATAAGGTCTCGCGAACCGCGTCCCAGCCGCCTAAATAAGAAATGTCGAACAGATCGGCAGGTTTAGGGAACTTACTCGCGAACTCGTCTGCGACCGCTTCGTTCACCGGACGGAACCCGTTCTGGGCGAACACCCGCTGCGCCTCCGCGCTTTGCAAATACGCGACGAACGCATCCGCTACGTCCCTAACCCCGTGCTTGTCGGCATTGCGCGCGACGACCGCGGCCGGATTCTCGATCAGAATCGTGCTGTCAGGGATAACGATATCGTACTTAACGCCTTGGGCGATTCTCGCAAGCAACTCATTCTCGTAAGTGACGATAACGTCGCCTACTCCGTATTCGAAGGCCGCCATCGAAGCGCGACCGCTCTTATCCATCGACTCGATGTTACGATGCACGTCCGCAAGAAATTGCTTCGCGTAAGCCGGATCGCTCGCGCCAGTCTCCGCTTCCGAGTGCTTAAGGCCGGCGCCGTATATTGCGTTAATGTCCCACTGCGCACCGCCCGACGTCTTCGGATTCGGATACAGCACCTTGACGCCTTTGCGCTTCAAGTCGTCAAAGCCTCGAATGCCTAGCGGATTGCCTTCCCGCGTGCCGAGCACGACGATGGAGCGAGTGACCATGCCCTTCGTGGCGTTCGCGTTCCAATCCGGATCGACTAGCTTCGCCTTCACGAGCTTCTCGACGTCGCCTTGCATCGCCAGCAGCGTCACGTCCGCTTCGAAGCCGCCGATGATCGCGCGGGCCTGCGTGCCGGACGCTTCGTACGACTCTTGGAACGACACGGATTGCCCGGTCTTCGACTTCCAGTACGCTTTGAACGCCGGCAACAGATCTCCGATCGCGTCCTTCGCAACCGAATAAGCGCCAACGACTAGCGTCACGTCTCCGGATTGCGGCGCAGCTTCCGCCTTCGATTCTCCCTTATTGCAAGCGGTCAACGCCGTCGCGAGGACAAGCGCAAGCAAGAGCGACATGACCAGCGATAAGCGCGAGCGCATATGATAGGTAGGTTTGCCAGAATTCATGTCTTTCCTCCTGCGGTGCCTTTGAAGGCTCCCCTCCGAACCGATTAAATATGAACCGGCAACGGATCTTCCTTAAGCTTATTCTCCATGATCCAGCTGTCGCTGTCGTTAAACAAATAAGCGCGATGGATCAGCACTTGCACTTCGTCTCCCGGATGAAGCACTTGCTTCTCGAGCGAACGGTACGTGACGAGCTTCGACGAGCCGACTTCGACTTCGACGAGCCACTCGCTGCCGCGAAAATGAATATGGCGGACGCGCCCTTTGGCCGTCGCGGACAAAATCGGAAATTCGCTTGGTTGCCCGATCTCCACGTACTCCGGACGTATTAAAGCTTTAGTGCCCGGCCATGAGCTCGCCGTCTCGAATCCGCGCAGCGACGACACGTTGTCGACGATCGTCGACTCGCCGATGAATCCGGCAACGAACGGCGACTGCGGATCTTTATAAATTTCCCAAGGCGAGCCCTTCTGCTCCAGGCGGCCTTTGTTGATAATCATAATTTCGTCGGCCACTTCGATCGCTTCGTCTTGGTCATGCGTAACGAAGATCGAAGTAATGCCCAGCCGGTCGATCATGTCGCGAAGCCACGAGCGCAGCTCGTGTCTGATCTTCGCGTCGATCGCGGCGAACGGTTCGTCGAGCAGCAGCAATTGCGGCTCCGGCGCCAAAGCCCGGGCGAACGCCACGCGTTGGCGTTGGCCGCCGGACAGCTGATGCGGCAATCTGCGTTCGAAGCCGGACAGGCCGGTCAATTCGACGAGCTCCGCTACGCGCTCCTTGATCTTGGCTTTGGACCACTTCTTCACTTCGAGACCGAACGCGATGTTATCCGCTACGGTCATATGCTTGAACAGCGCGTAGTTCTGGAAAACGAAGCCGATGCCCCGCTCTTGCGGAGGCAAATCGTTAACCCGATTGCCGTGGAACAGGATATCGCCGGAGTCGACGGTCTCTAGACCCGCCAGCATGCGAAGAATCGAGGTTTTGCCGCCGCCGCTCGGTCCGAGCAGGCCGATCAATTGGCCTTTGTCGATGGAGAAATTCACGTCTTGAACGGCTTGGAAGCTGCCGAATTTCTTGTTTAAACCTCGAACTTCTACATGCATCTAGTGCACTTCCTTTCGGGATTTGGCCCATTCCATGAATAATAGCAACGTTACCGATCCTGCCGCCAGCACGAGCGCGACTGCGTTCGCCGCGGTCAAGTTAAAGTTCTCTACGTCTTGATAGACGAGCGTTGTCGCGGTCTGCGTCTTGTTAATGATGTTACCCGATACGACGAGCACGGCACCGAACTCTCCGAGTGCCCGGGCAACCGTCAGCACGACTCCGTACACGACGCTCCAACGGATCGAAGGCCAAGTTACGCGCCAGAACGTCGTCCAAGCGCTCGCGCCTAGCGTAGCGGCCGCTTCTTCTTGCTGGCTGCCGATTTCCTGAAGGACCGGCATGACCTCGCGAACGATTAGCGGGAACGTTACGAACAGCGTCGCGATGACCATCCCCGGCAAAGCGTATACGATATCGACGCCCGCCCAGTTGAAGATGGCGCCGAGCGCCGTATCCGGTCCGAGCAGTAAAACGATCATCAGTCCGCCGATAACGGGGGATACCGCGAACGGCAAATCTACGATGCTATTGAGCAATTGCTTAAGCTTGCGGCCGAGCCAGGTTGCCCGGACTAAATATAAAGAAAGCATGACTCCGAACACGGTGTTGATCAAAGTGACGATGACGACGATCGTGCCGGTCATGAGCAACGCATGCCCGGTTTCCGGACGCGTAATGCCGCCGGAAAATCCGCTCCAGCCCTCGTCCCAAGCCCCCATCGCGATCCGAATAACCGGAACGATGAGCAACAATCCGAATACGAATACGGTACAACCGATCCAAAGCCGCCTCATACGCCTTTCCTCCGCATTTGCACGTAGTTGACTGACCAGAGGATCAGCAGGGATAACGTAAGCAGCAACACGCTGACGGCGGTAGCGCCGGTCACGTTGTCGCTCTCGATCTCTCCGAAAATGTACACCGAAGCGATCAGCGTCTTGCCCGGAATGTTGCCCGCTACGAGCACGACCGCGCCGAATTCCGCAAGCGCCCTGGAAAAGGCGAGCATCGCGCCGCTCAAGATGCCCGGTAGCATGTTCGGCAAGATGACCTGCCAGAACGTCTTCGCTTTCGTGGCGCCGAGTGTATACGCGGCTTCTTCTTCGGAAGCGTCCATCTCTTCGAGCAGCGGTTGCACCGCGCGAATGACGAACGGAAACGTAACGAATACCATCGCGATCACGATCGCCGGCTCATGGAACAGGATCGTAAATCCGAGCCGTTCCGCCCATTCCCCCACGAAGCTGTGAGGACCGAGCAAGAGCAGAATCATTAGACCCGCTACGGCCGTCGGCAATGCGAAAGGCAAATCTACGAGACTATTGAGAAGCCGTCTTCCCGGAAACCGGTAACGGATCAATACCCAAGCCGACATCGTACCGACCAGAACATTGACGATCGTCGCGAACAAAGCCAACTTGATGGTCAAAAGAACGGCATTCCAAGCTAGCGGCTCGGATAAATTGTCAATGAACGTAGACCATCCCGCGGATAACGATTGACCGTATATTCCGCAAATCGGCAATACGATCAGCAACACGAAGTATAGCATGACAGCGCTGCGAAATCCCCAGCTCCACCAGCGGCTTTGCATCATGGAACTCACGTTGACGTGTACCTCCTGAAGCTGTGACAGCTGTATATAAGATAATTCCTATTAAATTAGTTGGTATTGATACTTTACCAGATGGCAGCTTATCCCGTCAATCACTTGCACCTAGTGCGACGTACATTTTATTAAAAAAACTAATACAGTCTATTCGATTCCTTTATGGGCGGTCACCCATTGCGATATACTTCGCTTCGCCCGTTGCCAGCAGGGCTTGTCCCTGGGTTACGTCCGTAATCCAGGCCAAGAATCGCTCGGAATCTCCTTCTTCGGGAAGGCACAATACGTTGACCCTGTCGGTAAAAGAAACGTCGCCGACGAGGTAACCTTTGCCGCGGAGCTCGTTCTCCAGCTTGCCGTACCACGTATAGTCGACGTCGACGAATACTTCGCGATGCAGCACATACTCGATCGGCACAGCCGCGTCGATCCCGGCGACCGCTCCGTCCGTGTACGCGCGGACAAGCCCGCCTGCACCCAGCATGATTCCGCCGAAATATCGGGTTACTACGACCGCTATATTTTTCAAACCGCGATGTTTAATGACTTCGAGAATGGGCTTGCCCGCCGTTCCGCTAGGTTCGCCGTCGTCCAATGCCTTCTGATATTGGTCGCGATCCCCGATCATATAGGCGGAACAGTTGTGCGTGGCGTCCCAATACTTCTTCTTCAGCTCCTCGATGAACGCAATCGCCTCCTCTTCGGTGGCAACCGGCTTGGCATGGCCTATGAAACGCGATTTTTTGATAACGATCTCTTGCGAACCGTACTGCCTGACGGTGGAATAACGCGGGAGCACGAAGCACCTCCGATGTTGCATTTTGTCGATAGCATATCATGCGCGGTCAAAAAGAAACAACCCGGCCGAAAGCGACCGGGTTGTTTCTGATTAATAGCTGTTAAGGATTGACTTTAACGTAGAGTGTTGTAGTAACCGTTCCGCCTGCTTGATCATCGGCCACGATCGTGACCAGTACGTCGGAGCCTGGCGTAGTTTCTGCTTCACCATGAATGACGAGATCGGTGCCGTTCAATGAGGCGGTGATGTTGCTGCTAGAAGTACTTACGGAAAGGACTAGCGAATCTCCATCCACATCGGCGAACGTGTTGCTCAGATTGACTGTAATATCTTTACCCACTCTCACCGTTTTGTTTGCGACGTTTCTAGCCGTAGGGTTCGAGTTGACGACCGTCACGTAGAATTCATCCGTAACCGTGCCGCCTTTGCCGTCATTAGCCGTTACAGTGATCAAAGCAGGCGTACCTATAGGAGTACGATGCGTCGGCGTCACGAGAATGTTTTTGCCGCTGACCGTTACCGTAATATCGCTTGATCCGGTTACCGCGGACAAAGTCAGATTGTCGCCGTCATCGTCGCTGAAGATATCCGATGCCGAGATCGTTTGCTTACCGCCGGCAACCGTATAGGTTACGTCAGGTACATTATGACCTGGAATGACATTCGGAGCCGTATTGACGTTTACGTTAAAGCTGGTTGCTTTCGTACCGCCATGTCCGTCATTCGCAGTGACCGTTACTTTGGCCGTACCTTTGCTAAGCGGAATAATCGTAATCTCATTTCCTATGATCGATACTGTTGCCACCGAGGTTCTGTCCGACGCTACCGTGAATGTCAGTGCATCGTTGTCTGCATCGAAGAAGAGATCCGCAGGAACCGTCACTGACTTGGAAGATTCCGTAAGCATTACCGATACGCTTGGCATCGTGTAGTTAACTACCGGCGCCGAGTTATTGACCGTGACGGTGAACGACGTTGAAACCGTGCCGCCCTTTTGGTCATTTGCCGTTACCGTAATCGTTGCAGTGCCCGTTGCCACCGGCTTCAGTACGATTGATGTATTGCTGCTAAGCGGGTCGATCGTTACAAGCGACGGGTTACTGGAGATCGCGGTAATCGTTAGCGGATCACCATTAGGATCGCTGAACTTCGTCGAAATATCGACTGCTTTCGAACCCGTTGCAACAGTCAACGTCTGATTATTGATCTTGCCGTTGACGGTTGGAGCTCCGTTGATCGTAACGCTGAACGTTGCCGTATCGAATCCGCCGTGTCCGTCTTTTACGCTAATCGTGATCGTTGCCGTTCCGCCGGCAACCGGAATGATCCGGACGCTCGTGCTGCCGTTGATCGATACCGACGCAACGCTGGAAATGCTCGAGCTCACCGTGTTCAGCGTTACTGAGTCTCCATCCACATCGGAGAACTTGCTCGAAAGATCAAGAATTAGCGGCGAAGCTCCGACAGTCAAATAGATTGGTGGCGTGAAATCGATGTTGCCAGAACCGTTCTTGCTGATTACCGGTGCGTCGTTGACTGGAGTGTAAGCCACCGTTACCGTCGCGACGTTCGAATCTGCTCCATCCGAATCAGTAGCTTTGAACGTGAACGAGTCTCCGCCGGTCCAGTTCAAATCCGTTGCCGTGTACGTGTAGGCGCCAGTCGCTGCATTCGTGATCGATACCGTGCCGTGGCCCGGTTGTTGCACGATGCTGTAAGTCAACGATGCGCTGTCTATGTCCGTTGCAGCCAGCGTGCCAGAAGCAGAAAGATCTTCTACTACCGTCAGGCTGCCGGTCGTCGCTACCGGTGCATCGTTCGTGTTCGCGACCGTAATCTTGAACGTATCCGTTACCGTGGCGCCGCTGTCGTCCGTTGCCGTTACCGTGATTACGGATTCGCCTACGTCCTCGTTTGCAGGCGTTCCGTTGAACGTGCTGCCGTCGAACGTCAACCAAGTAGGCAGGCCGCTCGCCGAATACGTCAGATGATCGCCTGCGTCCACATCAGCGAACGTGCCTGCTGGGATCGCGAAGCTGAATGCGGCATCTTCCGTTGCGTTTTGATCAGCGATTGCTGTTGCAAGCGTCGGTGTATCGTTCGTGTTCGCGATCGTAATCGTGAACGTGTCCGAAGTCGTTGCGCCGCTGCCGTCCGTTGCCGTTACCGTAATGACTGCTTCGCCAACGTCTGCGTTTGCTGGCGTACCGCTGAACTCGCTGCCGTCGAACGTCAGCCAGCTTGGCAAGCCGCTCGCCGTAAGCGTCAGATGGTCGCCTTCATCCACATCAGCGAAAGTGCCTGCTGGGATCGCGAAGCTGAATGGAGCATCTTCCGTTGCGTTTTTATCTTCCAGTTCAACCGCTACCGTCGGTGCATCGTTCGTGTTCGCGATCGTAATCGTGAACGTATCCGTTACCGTGGCGCCGCTGTCGTCCGTTGCCGTTACCGTGATTACGGATTCGCCTACGTTCTCGTTTGCAGGCGTTCCGTTGAACGTGCTGCCGTCGAACGTCAACCAGGTTGGCAGGCCGCTCGCCGTATACGTCAGATGATCGCCTGCGTCCACCTCAGCGAACGTGCCTGCTGGGATTGCGAAGCTGAATGGGGCATCTTCCGTTGCGTTTTGATCAGCGATTGCTGTTGCAAGCATCGGTGTATCGTTTGTGTTCGCGATCGTAATTTTGAACGTGTCCGAAGCCGTTGCACCGCTGCTGTCTGTTGCCGTTACCGTAATGACTGCTTCGCCAACGTCTGCGTTTGCTGGCGTACCGCTGAATTCGCTACCGTTGAACGTCAGCCAGCTTGGCAGACCGCTCGCCGTAAGTGTCAGATGATCGCCTGCGTCCACGTCAGCGAAAGTGCCTACTGGGATCTCGAAGCTGAATGGAGCATCTTCCGTTGCGTTTTTATCTTCCAGTTCAACCGCTACCGTCGGTGCATCGTTCGTGTTCGCGATCGTAATCTTGAACGTGTCCGAAACGAATGCGCCGCTGTCGTCTGTTGCCGTTACCGTGATTACGGCTTCACCTACGTCAGCGTTAACAGGCGTGCCGCTGAACGTGCTGCCGTCGAACGTCAGCCAGCTTGGCAGGCCACTCGCCGTAAGCGTCAGATGGTCGCCTGCGTCCACATCAGCGAACGTGCCTGCTGGGATCGCGAAGCTGAATGGGGCATCTTCCGTTGCGTTTTGGTCAGCGATTGCTGTTGCAAGCGTCGGTGCATCGTTCGCGTTCGCGATCGTAATCGTGAACGTGTCCGAAGTCGTTGCGCTGCTGCCGTCCGTTGCCGTTACCGTAATGACTGCTTCGCCAACGTCTGCGTTTGCTGGCGTACCGCTGAATTCGCTACCGTTGAACGTCAGCCAGCTTGGCAGGCCGCTCGCCGTAAGCGTCAGATGGTCGCCTTCATCCACATCAGCGAAAGTGCCTGCTGGGATTACGAAGCTAAATGGTACATCTTCCGTTGCGTTTGTATCATCCAGTTCGACGGCTACCGTCGGTGCATCGTTCGTGTTCGCGATCGTAATCGTGAACGTGTCCGAAGCCGTTGCGCCGCTGTCGTCCGTTGCCGCTACTGTGATTACGGCTTCACCTACGTCAGCGTTTGCTGGCGTACCGCTGAGCGTACCGCCTGCGAACGTCAGCCAGCTTGGCAGACCGCTTACGGTAATCGTCAGATGGTCGCCTGCGTCCACGTCAGCAAACGTGCCTGCTGGGATTGCGAAGCTGAATGGAGCATCTTCCGTTGCGTTTTTGTCATTCAATGCAATGGCTATCGTCGGCGCATCGTTTACTGCCGTGTACGCCACCGTTACCGTTGCCTCGTTCGAATCCAATGCACCTGGCGCCCCTACCGCACCGTCCCTGGCCTTGAACTTGAAAGAGTCGCCTCCGGTCCAGTTCGGATCCGTTGCCGTATACTTATAGGCACCTGTTGCTGTATTCGTGATGACAACCGTGCCGTGGGCCGGTTGCTGCGTGATGCTGTAGATGAGAGATGCGCTGTCAATGTCCGTTACAACCAACGTGCCTGTAGCAGACGAATCTTCTTCGACCGTCAGGTCGCCGTTCGTTGCCACTGGAGCATCATTCACCGCCGTAACGGAAATCGTTACCGACACGACGTTCGAATCAGCCGCGCCGTCGTTTGCATTGTAGGTAAAGCTATCCGTCCCGTTAAAGTTAGCGGTTGGCGTGTAAGTGAATGTACCGTTCGCATTCAGGGTTACGCTGCCATTCGATGGGTTCGATACTTTAACCGCCGTTAAAGTATTGCCGTCGATATCGGAGTCATTATTCAGGACGCTGTCTGCAATCGCAGTCGTCAGCGTGCCATCTTCCGCTACGCTGAAGCCGCTATCGGCTACAGCAACCGGTGCATCGTTGACCGCCGTAACGGAAATCGTTACCGACACAACGTTCGAATCAACAGTTCCGTCGTTTGCATTGTAGGTAAAGCTATCCGTCCCGTTAAAGTTAGCGGTTGGCGTGTAAGTGAATGTACCATTTGCATTCAGGGTTACGCTGCCATTCGATGGGTTCGATACTTTAACCGCCGTTAAAGTATTGCCGTCGACATCGGAGTCATTATTCAGGACGCTGTCTGCAATCGCAGTCGTCAGCGTGCCATCTTCCGCTACGCTGAAGCCGCTATCGCCTACAGCAACCGGTGCATCGTTGACCGCCGTAACGGAAATCGTTACCGACACAACGTTCGAATCAACAGTTCCGTCGTTTGCTTTGTAGGTAAAGCTATCCGTGCCGTTAAAGTTAGCAGCTGGCGTGTAAGTGAATGTACCATTTGCATTCAGGGTTACGCTGCCATTCGATGGGTTCGATACTTTAACCGCCGTTAAAGTATTGCCGTCGACATCGGAGTCATTGTTCAGGACGCTGTTCGCAATCACAGTTGTCAGCGTTCCGTCTTCCGTTATGCTGAAGCCATTATCGGCTACCGCAACCGGCGCATCATTCACCGGATTGACGGTCAACAAGAACGTATCCGAAACCGAAGTCGTACCGTCATTAACCGTAATTGATATTGTTGCCGACCCGTTTTGATTTAGTGCAGGGGTAATCGTTACTGTGCGGCTCGCTCCGCTACCGCCGAATACGATGTTAGCATCCGGCACTAGTGTCTGACTGCTGGAGGAACCTGATACCGTGAGGCTTCCTGCTGCTGTCTCCACATCGCCTACCGTGAAAGTAATAGCCGGCGATGTTGCGGTATCCTCGTTCGTTGATTTATTCGTAATGTCCGTGATCGTCGGTGCATCGTTGACCGCTGCAATGCTCATTGTCAACGTCGCCGATGTCGATGAGTAATTCGTGCCGTCGGAAGCGCTCCATTTGAAAGTCGCATCGCCGTTAAAGTTTTGGGCTGGTGCAAAGGTGATCGTACCCAAATTAGCAGCTGTGACCTCTTGATTGAGAGATGCATTACTGCCGCCTATCTTCAGCAATCCTTGGGCAGCCGTAGGCAATTCGGTTATTTTGATCTTGTTCAATGATTGCCCGTCCGCATCTGCGTAATTCCCCGTGAAATCCGCCGCGCCGAATGACAATGAATTATCTTCCGTTCCATTCTTCGCGCTTGATGCTACAGTCGGAATGGAATAGATCTTATACTGAAGCTCCAACACATCGCTATCTCTGCGACTAGCTCTAGTATTAAAAGCTTTCACATAAACAGTCTGTCCGGGAGAGCCAGTTAATGATAAAGTGATGCTATTATTCGTCGTATTACCCGTATTATTAGTTCTGGACGGCATGCTTCCATCCGTCGTGTAATACGTTCTGGTAGAAGTATCGCTGTCATTCTGATTAATTGTAATGTTGGTATTATTGCTAACTACCGAGCCTGATGCGGCACTACCTGCCGCTAACGTAGGCGTATTAACCGAACTATCGTTGCTGAAAGTATACGAAAATGTGATAACCGGGCTGTTGCTAGCCCCCGCAGATGCGGCCATAGCTTTTACTTTTGTCGAGTTGCCATCTACGCCTGTCAAAGTAATCGTTCCGCCGTTCGTCACGCTTTGCGAGCTAGTTGTTGGATCTGACGGCGTACTTCCTGAAGTGTTGCCGACCGTATAGTAAATGGTGGCGCCTGACGTAGCCGATACCAACTTGATCGTATTGGCGGCGTCGTTCAGAATCGCATTATTGCCTGGGTATGCCGTTGGTGCAGCGGTCGGTGCGACAATCGTATAAGTAAAAGTCTGTATGGCGCTGTTGCCATCAATAATGCTAAACGCGCCGGCTTTGATTACGAATTGCGAGCCTACTGTACCGCTCACCGTTACCGTCGCATTCCCTTGATTGCTGGAACCGCATTGCGTAGGAGCTATTGGTGTGGTCCCGTTTCGCGAAGGTGCCACAATCGACGTATTGCTTCCCGTCGTATAACAGACCGTCCCATTGCTATTATTATCTAGGACGATCGAACTCCCGACCGTTACGTTGCCGCTGCCAGGCGTTGCGCTTGGAACCGGCGGCGCCGCGCTAGCAATCCCCGCGAAGCCCACGATCGCCAATCCTACCGCAAACAACAAACTAATCAAAACCCTGCTTGTCCTTATGCTGGTCATTTTCTTTCCTCCATTTTAGGTAAATAAGACGAATTGCCTACCAACTGCACCTGCTCCGCTCGGTCCGAGCCCTACTTTTCGATCACCCTTCCATGTCGAACGAATAGTATCATTAAGATACGTATTGTAACGCTATACAGATAGTAACATGACTTTTTCGATTTGTATACACATTGTATCGTTATTTTTGGCATAATTTACCCATCGCCGTCGTTCAAACGCAAAAAAAGAGCCTTCCCTTGGTCCGAAGACCTAACGGGAAAGCTCTGTTGTTTGACAGCATTCGATTTAGCTTACAGTCGCGCTTCAAGCGCCTTCTTCTGCTCTTCGAAGCCCGGCTTGCCGAGTAACGCGAACATGTTCTTCTTGTACGCTTCGACGCCTTCTTGGTTGAAAGGGTTAACGCCGAGCAAGTAACCGCTCACGCCGCACGCGATCTCGAAGAAATACACCATGTAACCGAACGTGTAAGGAGTCATGTCCGGCAAGTTCACGATCAAGTTAGGCACTTGACCGTCGGTATGCGCGAGCAACGTTCCTTCGAACGCTTTCTTGTTAACGAAGTCGAGCGTCTTGCCAGCCAGGAAGTTGAGGCCGTCCAGATCGTCGTCGTTGCGCTGGATCGTGATTTGGTCCGCTACACTGCCCACTTGAAGCACCGTTTCGAATATAATCCGGTTGCCCTCTTGGATGAACTGTCCCATCGAGTGCAGATCGGTGGAGAAATCGACGGATGCCGGGTAAATGCCTTTGTAGTCTTTGCCTTCGCTCTCGCCGTAGAGTTGTTTCCACCATTCGGATACGAAATGCAGACCTGGCTCGTAGTTGACGAGAATTTCGACCGTCTTGCCTTTGCGGTAAAGCGCGTTACGCACGGCAGCGTATTGGTACGCTCCGTTCTCGCTCAGGTTCGGGTTGTTGAGTTCCTTAGCCGCATCTTGCGCGCCCTCCATCATCGCTTCGATATCGATACCAGCGGCTGCAATCGGCAGCAAACCTACGGCCGTCAACACGGAATAGCGTCCGCCGACGTCGTCCGGAATGACGAACGTTTCATATCCTTCTTCGGTAGCAAGCACCTTAAGCGCTCCGCGAGCCTTATCGGTCGTCGCGTAAATACGTTTGCGGGCTTCTTCTTTGCCGTATTGGCTCTCGAGCGCTTCGCGGAAAATGCGGAACGCGATCGCCGGCTCGGTTGTCGTTCCCGATTTGGAGATAACGTTGATCGACCAGTCTTTGCCTTCGAGCGCTTGGAGCAGGTGCGTTACGTAAGTCGAGCTGATGTTGTTGCCCGCGTAGAAAATTTGTGGCGTTTTGCGTTGGTCTTTGGACAACGTATTATAGAACGAGTGTTGAAGCATTTCGATCGCCGCGCGGGCGCCGAGGTAAGAGCCGCCGATGCCGATGACGACGAGCGCGTCGGAATCGGATTGGATTTTGCCTGCGGACTTCTGGATCCGAGCGAACTCTTCTTTATCATAGTCGGACGGAAGATTGATCCAGCCCAAGTAATCCGAGCCTGCACCCGTTCCGTTATGTAATTGCTCATGCGCCAGCTTCACCGCCGGTGCCAAGTTGTCCATCTCATGCTGTCCTACAAACTGAAGTGCTTTGGAATAGTCGAACTTTACGCTTTTGCTCACGATATTCTTCTCCCTTTCGCGACCCCACGGTCTTTGAACATTAGATATAGAATACTTAAAAATAGGTGTCGGCACAAGTGAAACTGCAATAATTACGTCATAAATAAATATATCGTATGTCATAAACACTTTCTATTGCCACCCTCTGTCCGAATAGGCACTCGGGTGAAAGTGAGATATAATGAAACTTAGCAAATATTGTTGAATAAGGAGACGATCGAATGAAGTCCATCGGATTTATCGGACTTGGCGTCATGGGCGAGCCTATGGCGGCGAATCTGTTACGCAAAGGATACCCCGTAACCGTATTTAACCGCTCCGCAGGCAAAGACGAGCAATTGCTCAAGCAAGGGGCGGACGCTGCGGCGTCGCCAGCTGCGGCTGCACGAACGGCGGACATCGTCATTACGATGGTCAGTAACGATTCGGCGGTTGAAGAGATTTATTATGGCGCGGGTGGAATCATCGAAGCGCTTAGACCGGGTACGACCGTCATCGATAGCAGCACGGTTTCCCCGGATTTATCTAAGAGAATCGCGGCGAGCGTCAACGAAAAATTCAGCGATTTCATCGACGCGCCGGTCACCGGCAGCAAGCCGGCGGCGATCGACGGCTCCCTGCTGTTCATGGCCGGAGGAGACGAGCATGTCGTTGATGCGCATCGCGAGCTGTTGCTCACGATGGGGCGCGACGTCGTGTACGTAGGTGCTAACGGCAGCGGCGCGACAGCCAAGTTGGCGCATAACACGATCGTCGGCATTAACGCGGCGGGCTTGATCGAAGGCATGGCGATCGCCGCCAAGAGCGGTCTCGACGCGAACGCGTTCCTGCGAATCGTTCAGTCCGGAGGCGCGGCGAGCAAGCAAGCCGACCTGAAGGGCCGCAAAATCATCGACCGGGACTATGGCGTGCAATTCTCGCTAGGTCTTATGCTTAAGGATCTGCGCCTCTCTTCCGTCCTTACGGACGGCATCGGCGTATCGACGCCGATGCTCGAAGCCGCTAAGAGCTTGTTCCAGATCGGACAAGCGGCTGGGCTCGGAGAGTCGGACGTAGCTGCTCTCGCGCAAGTGTACGAGAGCTGGATCGGCAAGCAGATCGGGGAACCTCCGGCGCCACCAGTTGCCGCTAAATCTGATGAAACCACCGGAGCGGACCGCCGCAAGAAGACTCGTCTTCCGCTTAGCGTCCCGATCATGATGTCGATCTATCAATGGCAAGAAGCCGGCGGCTTCAGCGGGCAGTCCGTCGAAGGTACGTTGCTCGACTTATCCGAAGATGGCATCCAGGTCGGCTCGCCATTCCCGCTCGAACAGGACATGTTCGTCGTCATCCACTTCCAGAAGGAGTCCGAGCTGCCTCCTATGACCGCCAAGGTCATCCGCATCGAGCGGAAAAACGGCCAATTCCAATACGGTTGCTTGCTCGCGGGCTTACCGTTATTCCAAAGACTGCAGTTGAAGCAATATATCGAAGGGCACGTGGAATAAGAGCGTTTTTAACCCTGAAACGACAAAACGGCTGAACAGGAAGCTTCCTGCTCAGCCGTTTCTTTATGCGTACTCCGATTAATCCAAGTACGAGCAAATATAGTCGGTTACCGTTCTTACTTTCAGCTTGAAGCTGGCGTTAGCCGGCACTTCGAAAGCTTGCGGCTCGGTAATTTCAAGCCAGTCGGATTTACCCGGAAGCAATACGGAAAGCTCGCCGGATTGGATGTCCATGATTTCCTTCTGCGACGTTCCGAATTCGTATTCGCCCGGCAACATGATTCCCAGCGTTACTTTCGTTCCATCTTCGAAAATGACCGCGCGGCTCGTTACTTTGCCTTCAAAGTAGACGTTCGCTTGTTTAACTACCGATACGTTGTTGTATTGCGACATGGTTTCTCTCCCGCTCCCCTGTGCGTATTACAGCAATTTATTGAATTGCGCCACGACGTTCTCCACCGTGAAGCCGTATTCTTTGATTACGCGATCGCCCGGTGCGGATGCGCCGAACGTGTTGATGCCCAGTACCGCGCCGCCGTCGCCGACGTAACGCTCCCATCCGAACGGATGAGCCATCTCGATCGCCAGGCGAGCTTTAACGCTCTTAGGCAATACGCTTGCTTTGTAAGCCGCGTCTTGAGCTTCGAATAGATCCCAGCTCGGCATGCTGACGACGCGGACGTGGACGCCTTGCTCGGCAAGCGCCTTCTGCGAAGCGACAGCGAGTTGAACTTCGGAGCCCGTCGCGATCAGGATGCCTTGCGGATTGCCGTTGGCCGCTTCGGATACGACGTATGCGCCTTTGGCGATGTCCGCGCGAGCGTTCGACGTGCCTTCGAGAATCGGCAAGTTTTGACGAGTCAATACGAGCGCGACCGGCTTTTCTTTGTTTTGAAGCGCGTAAGCCCATGCTGCGGAAGTTTCGTTGCCGTCGGCAGGACGAAGCACCGTCAGGTTAGGGATGATGCGGATCGAAGCGAGCTGCTCGATCGGTTCGTGCGTAGGGCCGTCTTCCCCGACCGCGATGCTGTCATGCGTCAAGACGTATACGACCGGAAGACCCATGATCGCAGCCAGACGTACCGCTGGACGGAGATAGTCCGTGAATACGAAGAACGTACCGCCGAATACTTTCAGACCGCCATGCAGCATAATGCCGTTCATCGCTGCAGCCATAGCGAATTCGCGTACGCCGAAGTAGATGTTGCGTCCGTCATAGTTGCCCGGTTTGTATACCGACAAGCCCTTCAGGTGCGTCATCGTTGAGCTTTCAAGGTCCGCGGAACCGCCCACGAGTTGCGGAACGTTCTTAGCAAGACCGTTCAGAGCGTTACCCGAAGCCACGCGCGTGGACAACGGTTTGTCTTCCGTCGTGTACTTCGGAAGATCCGCGTCCCAACCGCTTGGCAATTCGCCTGCGATTGCCGCTTCGAATTGCGCTGCCAAAGCCGGATGAGCAGCTTTGTATTTCGCGAATTGCGCATCCCAGGCTGCGTTCGCTTGCTCGCCGGATTTCTTCACTTCGTCGAAATGAGCGCGAACTTCTGCCGGCACGTGGAAATCTTCATGCGGCCATTCGTAGAACGCTTTGGTCAATTTCGACTCGTCGCCGCCGAGCGGGGAACCGTGAGGGCCCGCATGTCCGCCTTTGCCGCCTTTGTTAGGAGAGCCGTAACCGATGACCGTTTTCACTTCGATCAAGGTCGGTTTGCTCGTATCGGATTGGGCCGCCGCGATAGCCTTAGCCAACGCGTCGAGATCGTTGCCGTCCTCTACGCGGAGATATTGCCAGCCGTAGCCTTCGAAACGCTTTTGCGCGCTCTCGGACATCGACAAGTTCAGCTCGCCGTCGAGCGAGATATCGTTGGAATCATAAAGTACGACCAATTTACCGAGTTGCATATGACCGGCCATAGAAGCGGCTTCGTGAGAAATCCCTTCCATCAAATCGCCGTCGCCGCAAATCGCGTACGTAAAGTGGTTGATAACGTTAAAGCCGTCGCGGTTGTACGTTGCGCCGAGTTGCGCTTCCGCCATAGCCATTCCGACAGCCATTGCGATACCTTGGCCGAGCGGTCCCGTCGTTGCGTCAACGCCGGCGGTGTGACCGAACTCGGGGTGACCCGGCGTCAAGGAACCCCATTGACGGAAGTTCTTCAGCTCTTCGATAGGCAGATCATATCCGCTAAGATGGAGAAGGGAATACAGAAGCATGGAGCCATGACCCGCGGAGAGAACGAAACGATCGCGGTCGATCCACGTCGGTTGGGATGGATTGTGCTTCATCGTTTTGGCGAACAATTGGTAACCCATCGGCGCTGCGCCCATCGGCATGCCGGGATGTCCGGATTTGGCCTTCTCGATCGCATCGATGGAAAGCGTGCGGATCGTCGTTACGGATAATTGGTCAATCGTCTTCGTGCTAGCTGTCATTGCTGTAAAACCCTCCTCGTGTCTATTCCCGTACGTTCTCGGCGTTATCGCCTAGGATCGTACAGATATAAGCTATCAATCATTTTGCCTATTGTACCATGGTCCCCATCGGATTGCTATAAATGTCCGTACAAGTTTGCACTTCGGATTCGCTGATTTTCAGGCTTATACGAACGCTACCGTCTTGTTCTGGAACACGAGCAACCGGTCTTCGATATGCCATTTCACGGCGCGCGCGAGCACGATCCGTTCGATATGGCGACCCATACGCTTCAGCTCGTTCACGTTATCCCGATGGCTGACGCGTTGAATATCCTGCTCGATGATCGGTCCGCCATCCAACTCTTCCGTCACGTAATGCGCGGTTGCCCCGATCAGCTTAACGCCGCGATCATACGCTTGTTGGTACGGCTTGCCGCCGACGAACGCAGGCAAGAACGAATGATGAATGTTAATGATCCGGTTATGGAACTGCTCGATGAACTTCGGCGGAATGATCTGCATGTAGCGCGCGAGCACGATCAGATCGACTTTGCCGGACGTCAGCTCGCGCTGTTGGCGCTCCGCCTCGGCCTTCGTATCCGGCGTAACCGGTATGTAATGGTACGTAATGCCGAACGATTCGACTAGCTCTCGCATATCCTGGTGGTTGCTAATAACCATACTGATCTCGGCATCGAGATCGCCTGCTTGCCATTGCCACAGCAGTTCGAGCAGCGCATGATCTTCCTTGGATACGAATATCGCTACCCGTTTGCGGCGCGCCGCGCGGAAAATACTCCAGCGCATCGAGAACCGGTCCGCAACGCGCCCGAAATCTTCCTGCAACGTAGATAGGCGCAGCTCCAAGTCTTGCAAATCGAATTCGATCCGCATGAAGAACATGCCGCCTTCCGGATCCATCGTATACTGGTCCGATTGCACGATATTCGCGCCTTGCTCATATAGAAACTGCGATACGGCTGCTACGATTCCCGCCCGATCCGGGCAAGAAATCAGCATGCGCGCCCGATTGCTCTTGTCTTCCCGCCGCTTCACTTCTTGCGGCTGATATACTGGTTGTTGACTCATCTTAAGGTCTCTTCCTCTCTCCTATTGGCCGAAGCGGCGGGTCGGGTCGACCCGCTTTACAGTGCTTTCAGCCATTCCTTACCCGCGAGCCAGCCCAGCAACCGGTGGTTGATCGCTTCCTCGCTCAATTCGCCGGACAAAATCCGTTGCTCGATCAGCATGTCGTACAAGCGTTCCATCGGCTCGCGCGGGTCTGCCTTTCTAGCCTTGGCGTCCGACTTAAGCAATTCCCACGTCTGCAGCACGTATATCCGGTGATGAATGTCTTCTTTATCAAAATGGAAATGCAAACGCTCGACGTCCTCAAGGAACTGTCCGCCGAACCGCTTCGACGTGTCGCCGCGCAGCATCGCGATTTCCGCTTCGTACATCGGGCGCTCCTTGGCTTCGTCTTTGCCGATCCAAGGCGTCTCGAGTATAAAAGGCTTGTCCTTCAAAAGTTCGTGGCCGACGACGCCGGCGATTCCCTGATAACCGATCCAGCCTGAACCGATCGGAGCATGGCGGTCTTTGCCTGCGCCTTGCGGGTTTTTGCTATCGTTAACGTGAACGACGGCAATCCGGTTCAACCCTACGATTTCGTCGAACTTGCGCAGTACGCCATCGATATCGCCGACGACGTCGTATCCCGCGTCGTGAATATGGCAAGTATCCATACATACGGTCAATCTGTCGTTATCGCGCACGCGTTCGATGATTTGGGCGAGCTCTTCGAAGCTGCGGCCGATTTCCGTGCCTTTGCCGGCCATCGTCTCGAGCGCGATGTTGACGTCGGTTTCCTTCGTTCCCTCAAGCACCTCGTTCAAGCCTTCGGCGATGCGAGCGATGCCGTATTCTGGATCTTTCTCGGTGTACGCGCCCGGATGCAGAACGATATTTTTCACGCCGATCTTGTGGGTTCTCCGGATTTCTTCCTGCAAAAAATCGACGGCGAGCTTAAACGTATCTTCCTTATAAGAACCGAGATTCACGATGTACGGCGCGTGCACGACGATGTCGTTGACGTCGATGCCGCTTGCAGCCATCGCTTGAATCCCCTCTGGGATGTATAAATCTTCGATAGGCTTCCTCCGCGTATTCTGAGGTGCGCCCGTGTAGATCATGAACGTGCCGGAACCGTAAGATTCCGCTTCGTTCGCCGCGTTAAGCAGCCCTTTGTCCGAAAAAGATACGTGCGATCCGATCTTTACCATTCGCGAATATGCTCCTCTCGTCTACCGCTCCGTACCCTGCAAAGGTCGCAGGGCCTGTCCAAGCAATCACCTTTTATTGTATCGCGAACGTCGAAATAAATCTAGAAATGAGCTATAATTTCAAAATGAGGTGATAATGATGGAAGGTTCTCCAACTTGGTTCATCTATTTCATCTGGTTTTGGACTTTCGTGATGGTCGGATTCATGGCGATCGGCGGCTACTTCATGTTCCGCAAGTTTCTGAAGGTAATGCCTCAGAACGACGGCAAGTCCAAGCTGGATTGGCAAAACTATTGGGTCGAACGCAGTCGCCCGCTATGGACGGACGATTCCAAAGCGATGCTCGACAAGCTAGTCTCTCCGGTACCGGGACCGTTCCGCGATATCGCCAAGCACTCGATCGCTGCGAAGATCGGCCAGCTTGCGGTAGAAAGCGGAGCTTCCAACGTAACCGAGGAGCATTGCATCCAAGGCTATATTCTCGCTACACCGAAGCGCGACCACCGGAGCCTGAAAGACTTCCTGGAAAAGAACCAAATCGACTACTCCGCGTACCGTCACTTGCTCGGTTAATGACGAAAGACGGGCCTTCGTGGAAAAAAAACGAAACCTTTGCGCTCTCCTTTCGTCTAACCTCGTAGGAGGTGCACGACAACATGAACAAAAAGAACAGCACGACGATTGCCTTGAGCGCCGCGGTACTCGCGTTAATGCTTGTGGCGACGGCCTGCAGCAACAATGACGGCAATGCAAAGCCTACACCATCCGCCACGCCTTCGGTGACGGCCAGTGCCGCTCCCGATGAGAGCGCGGCTAGTCCGGAACCAAGCGTCGAAGCTAGCGCAGAGCCTTCCGAAGCACCGGAAGTCAAATCCGTTACGGGCGAATACGTCGGCCTGATCGATGGCCATTCCATTGAAATCAAAACCGCGGACGGCTCTACCGCTTTCCAGATCAGCCCGGAAATTTCCGATAAGGTCGATCCTTGGGCGGAAGGCACGTCCGTAAAATTCGAGTATACGGAAGATACGCTCGACGTTAACGGCGAGCAAGTCACGCAGTATACGATTCAGTCGATCGATAAGCAGTAGACGATAAGGAGGAGCGCGATGCGTCTAATCGTGTGCGGGGGTACGGGGTACATCGGGACCGCTTTGACGCAAGCGCTCCTTTCCCGTGGAGACGAAGTATGGATCGTAACGAGAAAGCACCCTGCGTCGGTGCCATACGATACGGCAATGCCGCATCCTCGCTACGTGACCTGGGAAGAATGGAGCGCGCTTCCGGATCGGCTAGGCGGAATGGACGGCATCGTGAACTTGACCGGCGAGTCGATAAACCAACGCTGGACCGCCAAGTCCAAGCAGCGTATCGTCTCTTCGCGAACGGAAGCCGCCTATCGGCTTGCCGACATTGTCGGCCGAATGAGCTCGCCGCCACCGGTCGTCGTTAACGCTTCGGGCATTTCGCTGTACGGGCATTCCGGCGATCAAGTGTACGACGAACTCAGTCCCGCGATGCCCGCTGACTTCCTTGGCGCGACGGTCGTCACTTGGGAAGCGGCTATCGATCGCATTCCGGCCAAACGACTCGTCAAATTGAGGATCGGCCTTGTACTGTCCCGGATAGGCGGAGCTTTCGGACTCATTCGACTACCTTATCGTTTATTCGGAGGCGGCCGGATCGGAAACGGCGAACAAGGTTTGCCTTGGATTCATCTGCAAGACATGGTGGCGCTTATCTTGTTCTGTCTGGACAACGACTCGATAGCTGGACCAGTCAACGCGGTCGCTCCTGACCCGGTATCCAACGATGAATTCGGACGAATGCTGGGCAAAGTGACTCGGCGCCCGCATTGGTTCCCCGTTCCCGGCGCATTGCTTAAGCTCGTGCTAGGTGAGATGAGCACGCTCGTGCTTACGGGGCAAAGGGCGATGCCGAAAGTCGCGCTCGATCATGGTTTCGAATTCGCATTTCCTCAATTAGAAGAAGCCCTGCGGGATATTACCCGCTAGGGCTTCTTTTTTATTGGCTTCGAGCGAAATGCGAAAGAAATACGCTACAAGCCCTCTTGTACGAACCGATATTTGGAACCCGCCAGCGCAAGGCAGTCGCCAGGCTCCAATGGATAGAGCTCGTATGGCGTCATCGGCACGTCGTTCAATCGGCTTCCGTTGCGCGAGCCCAAGTCTTTGACTTTCCATTGCGCGGAAGAACGGATGACTTCCGCATGGGCGCGAGATACGCCGAACGTCTCGTCGACGTGCTTCGCCGCCTCCGCGGATCGTCCGATCACTAGCGACTCGTCGGACAGGTTAATACGGGAGCCTTCTCCTTTAGACTCCCAAATCAAATAACATGAAGGTTTCGCGTCGTTATGCGGTCGTCCCAGCATTTCCGTCCGATCCTCCTGATCGGCCCGCAGCCAAGTCGTCTCGGCAGGCATTTCGCGAGGCCAAATTTCCTGCCTAGCACTTGCGTTAGCCGAAGCCGGCACGCTCCGCCCTTCCCCATTGTCCGATACTTGAATCTGGAATCTTCTCGGACGAATATCCGCCTCTTCGTCGACGTCCTCCCAATCGAGCATGCCCTTAACATCGTTATTCCGTTCATCGAGCGCCGCTTCGCTTCGGCGCGTTTTCGACTGTGCGGGCTTCGCTTGAGACCGAAGACCGAGCCACTTCGGCATTCCGCTCCATAGCGACAAGACGCACGCGACTGCCAAGATCGTGAGCCCCAAGCACGCCAACATCGCCGGCTTTCCCGGACTTGCCATATATCCGAACCACCATGCCATAGCCACAACGAGCGTTGCTGCGGCACCGGTCAACGTCCGCCGTCTATGCGGGTCCATAGCCGGACGAACGGAAGCGCCGGGTTCGCGCGGTTTATTGGCGCTCAGCTTAACCGCCGCGTCATGCCAGGTCGGTTGCTCGTCTCCTAGCATCTCGGATAACGTATGAGGATCTCCCGACGGAGGCTGCAGTAACCGCCAGGATAGCCCGCGAGCTTTAGCGGCGCGCTCCGGCACTTCCGGTTCATCCTTCGCACTTCCCACCATCGACACCGGTGCAGCGGCTATCCGTTCGTTTAACATCGCGGATAACGGCGGCGAATATCTAACGTTGTCTCCCCGTCCCGCGGATAAATATTGTCTAACGAAGCTGCGCAACGCATGCGGCACGAAACCCGGAGCTCCCACGATCCCAAGCACCTGTTGCATTGCCCGTCCGTCAAGATCGTCTACCTTCATCATCCACCTTACGACTAGCCTTTCCAACGCGTCTTCGTTGCCGTTTACCGCTTTGTTCAACGGTAAATAAGTAAACTGCATATTTTGCCAGTCGCCGCCAACGTAGATGAAATCATCGGCGAGCATAATCCGATCCGCCTCCAGCAAATACAATCGGCAATCCTCCAACACTTCCGAGAGCCGGCCAAGCGCATTCATTAAGTCGGTCATCGTCCATTTCGCAATGCGCAACGCTTCGCCCAGCATACGATAACCGCCAAGATCGTATTTAAATTTAATGATGCCGTCCAGCTCTTCCATCTCTATCGGCAGCAGCCCGGGCACTTCGCAACGCTTGAGCATCTGAAGCTGAGTCCAATTAATGGATGAGCGATCGAAGCCGCTTTCTTCTTTTATCGTCATACATAAGCCTCTATGTTGCTCAAAGCTTACTTGTAAATTCCCCATCATCCTCACCTACCCTTGTCCAAGCAGCATAATAAAGCTTGGCGCCACCGCCAGCATGAACGGAAATCGCGCGCCTTTTCCTTGCGAGACGGGGTGCAAACCCCATGGCCACCTTATTCTTTCGCCTAGCTTTCTCAACACGGGAAGTCGGAGCAGCACGAGGATCGCGGCGATAGCGCCGGCGAATACGATGGAGTACAACATTAGCCGAAGCGTCGGCAACGCCCCCATCCAAATCCCGAAAGCGCCGAACCATTTGACGTCTCCGCCGCCCATCCCCCGCATTAGAAACAGAGCGTATAATGGCAATATCCCTGCAATTGCGCCTACGACGGCGAAAACAAGACCGCTATAACCATGATAGATCAACTGATAGAGCAAGCCGCAGCAAGCGAAACCGACGTTCAGCGCGTTCGGAATTCGCATGGTTCTAAGATCTGTCCAACAAGCCGCGACTAGCAATACGCTTACGGCGATAACAGCCCCGGTGTTCAATGAGTACCCTCCTACGGCGCGGAAGCGCTCCTTACTTCGAAAGCATGTTCCCAAGCGCCGGCCTGTCCTGCACCGGTGACCTTCAAGCTCCATTCTCCAGGCGTCGTTCTCCCCGACACGAGCCAAGTCCAGCTAACCATGCCGGAAGCATCGGCGGTGGCCGTACCCAAATGCTTTGCCTGGCTCCGACCGCTTTTGTATAGGACGGATAGATCGACCGATACCCCCGGCTTCGTGCGAACGACTAACGTAGCTTTGCGGCCAGGCCGCACCGGGTTTGGTTCCAGCGATACGAACGTGACCTGCAAAGCGTCGGCATCATCCGCAACGAGCCGAGCATTCGTCGGACTTCCTCCGACCCAAACCCGCTCCGTCGCCGATTGCGAAATGACGAGCTTCTTGCCGATGAACGGAACCTTCATCGGCAGCGAATACTCCGCCCGCAGTGTCAAAAAGGTTTTGCTTCGATCACGGTCATCCGGTAACTCGATAGCCGACAAATGCAAACGCGAGCCGTCCAGTACCGATTCATCTATAAACGGTTGCATGAGTTGACCGAACGCCAGCTTCGCGGCTTGTTGATCTACGGACCATTCCCCGTCAGCGGCTTGTCCCGCCCATTCCTTAATCGGGGACGGTAGCCAGGAGCTGACTTTATCGAGCGTTTCGCCAACCTTGCCGAGCTTGCCGCTCCATTTATCCGCTTGTTCATAGAGCTGCGTACCCTTCGCTTCTTCGATCGCAAGCGATACGGGATACCAAGAGCCAGCGGCTTGACGCACCGTCTGGGAGAGGACGCCATGCATCGCCATGGAAATTACGGCGGTCTGCACCATGAAGATTAGGAATAGGACGAGCAGCAGGAACGCCGGCATCATCATCGCGGCCTCTAACGTGACGCTTCCCCGATCGCTAGCCCGTCGGCTTCTATTGGTAAGAATAGTCCGCGCTATACGTAGCTTCATATCGTCCTCCCCGCACCGTCCCGCCTAAATCCCCGCTCCCTCCAAGCATCCGTACCAATCCCGGGAAAAACCATAGCTTCACCGACGCAGTACCTTCACCGCTCGCGTACGTGTAAGCCTCTTGGAACGACACCCCTGTCTCAAGCTCCATAATGGCGATCATTCTAGCCATCTGGTTACCGGAGCCTCCATGCAGAAGCATGAATAACCGAAGGTAGTCGGTATAGTTCGTCGCGACCTTCGCGTACTTGGAAAGCTGGATCGTCCCTTTGTCGACTAGCGCGTTCAGATCGGCAATCGCATTGCGAATGCCGTATACGAGCGCGGCGACTAAGACAAGCAGCGGATGACCCAGTTTGCTGCATTCCACGAAGCCCTCCATCGTTCTTACGGCAAGCCTGAACGCGAAGATTTCGCCATACGCGGCTGCGATATTTCCTGAAGGGTTATGGAATCCGTATAAAATATATTCCGTTTGCTGCGAATCGATCGAGAGCGGAGCTTCTTCTCCACGAAGCAGCTCCTTGACGTAGGCAGGGTCATAACGCGACATTCTGGAAATCGCGTATTCCGAGAAGTAGAGCTGATCCCGCGTGCCGATCAAGCTGTCCTCTACGATCGACAGCAAATTTCCCGACAAGGAAACCGCCTCGTCCCGACCCTGGTCGGGATCATTCGCTTGCTTGCTGTCGGCGTATTCCTCCTCCGCTTCATTCCACTTCAAGTTGTCCTCGTACAACTGCTGCAAACGATCGAATACCGCGCGTTCCTCCGGCGTACCGGATCGCCCCGTCAACATTCCGAGTAGTTGCTTCGCTCCCGCCCACTCGCTATTGGCCTTCTCTTCTTCCTGCTTGCGCTCTTCGTCTTGCGACCTGTGCGCTTGAAAGACCGCGGCTCGCTCCGATAGGATCGAACCGGCAGAGCCATACGCCCCAATGAAATCGGCATATTCGCGCTGCAGCCGGTCGGCACCGCTTCTCAAGCTTTCTCCCTTTCCGGTCGACCCGGCAACGGATGCCGCAAGCGCGGAAAATGCGCCCGCCTGACCTAGCAGCGCCGTACCGTGCTCATACTGTCGGTCGATCTCCGCTTCATATTGCGTAAAAAACTGCGGTACGAGCACCATCTCCGCTGCTTTACGACGCAAATCAGCCATCGCCTGCACCTGCTCCGCAGACGATGCAGAATCAGCCGTAACCACTTCACCCTTAGGCGCGCCCCTCTTGATCGAGGCCGCCTCGGAGGCTATGCGACTCATCTCCTCGTTCGCTTCCTTCGCTTCGAGCCACGCCTCGCGAGCATCGTTAAAAGCCGCTTCCGATTCGCTTCTCGCCGCTTCGGCATCCACGGCTAGCGCCGAAGCTAGGCGAGAGGCGCCCGTCTCGTATCCAGAGACGATAGCTTCATAGCGCGGCTTGTCCGCTTCTTCGATCGCACTCTCTTCCTTGGGTTGCTCCTCCGTCGGTTGATCATCGCCTGAATCGCCTCCTCCCTCTTTAGCCTGACTCTTTCGTTCCTCTTCCCGCTTCCTTCGTTCTTCTTCCCGGGCGAGTATCGCCTGCCGCCTTGCTTCGTCATCCAAGCGCTTGGTTACGTAATCGTCATACTGGTTAGCGACTTCTTCTACGCGCGAGACGTTGCCGGTGGCCGCGACAGGCGAAACCTGCACGGGCGGATTAGGAATTTCCTCCGCCAACGACGCGCGAACGGCATCGCCGTAGATGCGCTGTTCCTCTAGCGCCCGATCTAGCGCTTCTTCCCTCCGGTCATAAGCTTGCTGCATCCGCTCGAGCGCATCTACCGTCATCGCCGTCTCTTCCATCATGCCGGACATGCCCCGCAACCGCTCCGCAAGTTCGATCGTCAGATCGATCGGCGCTTTATATTTCATCTCTTCGAGCACCTGCCTGCGAAATACGACATGGTCGGCGATCGGCCTGCTTTCCGTCACTCCCGTCTGCTCCCATTGCGGATCCAAGTAGGGAAACACGGCGCTATCCGCTTGCGGAACATTCCCGTTCACCGTATCTGTAAATATCCTGTCGGCCGGTTCGCCCCCTCTAACGAATAGACCGTAACGTGAGTAAAGAACCGGATCGAAAGAGGACAACACCGATCGGACGCCGGATTTGACCGCCAGCTCGGATTGCTTGCGGAATGCCGCCACGCGGGCAAAGTCGATAAGTACCGCCGTGACAAGGACGAGAGCCGCGGTAGCCGCGATGAAATAAATCGATACCGAGCCCGAGGATCCTTTTTTGGCCATCTTTGCGCTCCTCTCCATGGGATCCTCTATCGAGGTTGCCGCTTGAGCAATACACTTGCCGCTTTGTCGCGTAAGGCGGTAGCCCCTTGCGGCGAATCTTTCATTTTCGCGGAGTAGTAACGGATGAGATCAAAGGTTCGAATGAGTTCGGTCGGCTCGACGACTAATGCCGAAACGTTTGCTGAAGCTTGCCGCTGACCCCTGAACTCGACCAGTCCAGCGGGAAGCCAAGCGGCGCGAGCTTGAACCGATACGGTTCTCTTAATTCCGATATTCCGGAAGCGAATCTCTCCGAACATCGAATCGGGCATTGAAGCCCCCATGCGAGCAAGCTTCTCGGACGCCGACCCGCCTTGCGCCTCCGAAGCGTCTGAATCGATCGGTACGCTAACGCTGCTGCTATCGCCGGTCGCCAAGCCAAACCAGCCAAGCAACAGCGCATCGTCTTTTAGCCGCCAATATAATCCGTCGTACTGGCCGGGCCGGTACGCTCCGGTTCTCGGATCCTTAGCCGAATTCGACCAATCGAACGCCGCGCGTTCAGCCGTAATCGAAGCGCTATAATAGAGCTGGGCTTGCTGTGAAACGTATAGTGCAAATAACAGCACCAAAAACACGATAATCATTACCCAGGGCAACACCATCGACGCCTCCAAGGTTAAGCTTCCGGACGTCTGCCGCCACAAGGAAATCAGGCGCATGCGGGTACTAATCGAATAGTTCATCCGACTTGCCGGTCACTTTCTCCATGAGGTCGCCAAGGAAAGTGGTTATTTCGGACTTGAATACCAAAACGACCGCAATGAGCACGGCTATGATCAACACGATTTCCAGCGTTCCCATCCCTCGATCGTTGCGCCATAACGTACCGGCCGCCTTCTTTGCCAAAACCATCGAAGCTTTCATATCTATCCATCCTCTCAGATTATCTAATCAGAACATAAGCACGGTCGGTGCCCCTACCAGAACCATGATGCATAGAAAAATGAACGACAGCGGAAAAACGAGTTTGGAAGACGCCTGTTCCCCCATCGTTCGGACGGCGGCTTTGCGCTTGTCCCACATCTGCCTCGTCAGCTCCTTGAGCGCAGGCACGAACGCCTCTCCGCCTCTCCTCGCATTGATCAACAGCGTGGAAGCAAACAGCTTCACTTCAGGGACCGCGCATCTGCGCCCCATCTCCTCAAGCGCGGTGGCCATGCTTTCCCCGCGCTTCATCGCCGCTAAAGCCGACTTCAGTTCATCGTAAAGCGGATTGACCCCCGTCGGTTGCTGCTCCGCGCACCTAGTCAGAGCACGCAGTACATTGTCCCCTGCGTTTACGATCAGCAGCAGCTTGCCTAGCAGCTCCGGCAATTCCATGACGATGCGTTGCCTGCGCATTGCCACGCGATGACGCAGCTCTCGCGCTCGTAGGAACGGAACGCAGCAGGCGACGATTCCTCCCAGAACGACAAGCGATCCGTTACCGGCCGCGATCGCAAGCAATCCGGAAGCCAGAAGTACGACATAAGCGATCCCTAAGCTCTCGCCCGCGAAACGCAGCAATCTCTCTCGGCTACACGTTCCTCCGTTTAGCTGCGCCAGCGCGAGCCTCTGCCGCAGCAGAAACGACTGCGATCGTTCTGTAACGACGCGTATCCGCAAAACGAGAACCATCGGATCGGCAAGCCAATTTACCCCACTCCAACTGCCTCGCGCCAGACTGAGGACTTTGAAAACTAGCACTACGTAAATCACGGCCAACAGCGCAACGACAATGGCTGTCCAACCGATCGTCATAACTTAATGTCCATAATGCGGCTCATCCATCTAATACAGCAGAGCAACGCGGCGAAAACCACAGTCAGCAGCAACCATCCAAAGCCTTGATGGAGCGGCCTCATGTAATCGCCGGCGACGAAGCCCAGCATGCCGACGAATAGAAAAGGCATCGCCATCATAATGCGGGATTCGAATCTCTTTTGCGCGACCAGCACCGTTACTTCCAGCTCGACGTCCAGCTTCTCTCCGATGAATTGGGACGTATTGCGCACGACCTCGACCATGTCTCCCCCCGCTTTTTTGCAAATCGTAATGACGTCCGCGAAGCTTCTCGCCTCCGCCAAATCAGAGCGCCTCGCGAAATCCTGAAGCGGTAGCTCGAGCGGCTCGCCGTTGCGAAGCCGATTAGCGATGATCCCCAGCTCCGTCATAAGATCGGATTTCGTATGCCCTAGCAACAGCGCAAGATCTTGCTCTAACGATGCAAAAGCGTTCTCCACCGACCTGCCTGCCGATAAAAGAGAGGACAACGCATGAAGCGCCTCCTTGAACTGCTGCCTAAGCTTATCTTTGCGTTTGCGGCATAACGCTTGCGCATACCGCTTCGGATAGAACAAACCGACCGGCGCGGCCAACAACGCCAACACCCAATTGCCGTAGATGACCCAGACGGCAGCGGCACACGTTAGAGAGCCGATCGCGATCGCCCATATGCGCTCAAGCTTGCTTAGCTCATAGGTGCCGTACTCCGTCACTTAGCTCGCCGCTCCCTTCAAAAGCCCTGCATGCTGCAGTTTCCTACAATCGCTCAACTCTGCCACGCGATTAAGCCGTCCTGCAATGCGACCGTTCGCCTCGCCCTCTTCCTCGAATCGGAACAAAGTGCGCAGCTCTACTTCGCCATCCCGTACTCCGACCACTTCGCAAATTTCCGCCACGCGGCGGGAGGCGTCGCGGAATCGGCTTAACTGAACGACGATATCAAGCGCGGAAGAAATTTGCTGCCGTATGACCGGCATTGGCAAATCCGCTCCGCTAAGCACCATCGTCTCCAATCGCGACATCATGTCCCTCGCGCTATTCGCATGTCCCGTCGACAACGAGCCTTCATGACCGGTGTTCATCGCCTGCAGCATGTCGAGCGCCTCGGCGCCCCGTACCTCGCCGACGATAATCCGGTTCGGCCGCATCCGCAGCGAAGCGCGAATGAGCTCGCGTATCCCGATCGCTCCTTTCCCTTCGCTGTTGGCATTGCGCGTCTCTAGCGACACAAGATTCGCGACGCCGCGAATTTGCAGCTCCGCCGAATCCTCAATCGTAATGATGCGTTCGTCGGCTCCGATCCATTGAGAGAGCGCGTTAAGGAACGTCGTCTTGCCCGAGCCGGTCCCTCCGCTAACGAACAAATTGTATTTCGCCATGACCATGCCTCGCAGAAAATCCGCCGCCTCCTCCGTTAAAGCGCCGGTCGCGATCAACTCGCGAATACCGAGAGGGTTGCGCGGGAATCGGCGAATCGTAACGGTCGGACCTTTGAGCGCGATTGGCGGAAGCACGACGTGCACCCGCGACCCGTCCGGCAATCTTGCATCGACGATCGGCGACGATTCGTTCACCATCCGGTTCACTTTGCCCACGATGCTATGAATGAGATCCTCCAACCGTTCCGCGCTCTCGAAGCCGATTGGCACCGTCTGCAGTTCGCCCCTCCGTTCGATATAAATCTCGTTATGGGCGTTGATCATGATTTCGCTAATGTCTTCATCGTCCAGCAGCGGCTGCAGCGCATCTAGCCCGCGAAAGGAGTGGAACAATCGACTGACCGCGGCTTTGCGCTCCGTTGCCGTCATGCGGCGCGATCTCTCCCTTCGGAAGAGCTCTCCCTCGATCAATTGCCGCAGCTCCTCGTCCGTCACGTCGCGGTCCCAAGCCAGCAAAGACCGTACCGCTTCCTTCAGCTCAGCCAGCTCCTCGGACGAAAGCCCGGTGTGGTCCACGGACGTCCGCCTCCTTCCGTCGCTTGGCGGATGGCGTTCGACTTCGAATGCCCAGCGCCTCCAACAATTCGTCTACCGCCCCGCAAAAGGCCGGCGCGCCGAGCAATCTCCCCGGCTGTTCGACCGTCTTCCACTGCGGTACGTAGGGCAGACTCATTGCCGGTCCGTCCCCCGGCAAGCTCCAACGATTCAGCGAACGTTGACCTTGCGACTTATTCATCACGAACACAAGCTTGTCCGACAAACCTTCAGCGGAGGCATTCCAATAGCGAAGCAGCTTGTCCGTCTTCGTCAAACATTGAACGTCGTCGGTCGTCAACCAGACGACTTGATCACTACCGCCAAGCAGACTACGATGCCACTCGCCTGCTCCTGCATCCGGATCAACGACGATTAGGTCATATCGTCCGGAAGCGCGAACTCTGCCCAGTACTTCCGCTAGCAGCTCCGACGGAAGAGCCAATCGCTCTCCGGGATGATCCGGCGCATCTATGTAATCGGTTCTCAGATAAGGCTGATGGCGACAAGTTGCGGCGAACAATTCGTCCCACTGCTCCGGATGCGCCTGCAATCCGTACAGCAGTCTCGACAAGCTGTCCGGTTCGCCGTGCCCGAACAGCAACGAAGTGGCATTGAGCGCCTCCAAATTAAAATAAAACGTCCGCAATCCGCGTTCTCCCGCTTGACGGAGCATGTTCAATGCGAGCGTAGTTTTGCCAGTTCCTCCGGAAGCGGAAAATACGGTAATGATCCGGCATTCGTTAGCTGACGCTACCCGATCCCCCGCGATCGCGGTCCGAATAGCGGTCATCAGTACCGGCAGCGGTTGATACTGATCGATCGACGCCCATTCTTCTGCGGCCATGGTACCGTCGGCTAGCGCAAGCACTTTGCGAGCCCGGTCGATAGCCGCGCCGGCTTCGCGCAGCAAATCCGCCTCTCCGATCAGCAGATCGACGCTCCGGTTGCCTTCCTGAAGCTCCATTCTGAGCGCGCTAGCATAAGTGAACGCCGCGACATCCCACTCCGGTTCCTGCTCTCTCACGTACTCGGCAAGCTTAGCGACATATTCCCGCTGCGCCGAAGCCAATACGACTCTTTTGCCCATGCGATGCGATCCCTCCTTCGCGAAAGACGCAAAAAAACCGCAAACCCCGGCGACGATACGCCGGAATTTGCGGTGCTTCCGCTTACTTTTGAATGTACGGACACTTTACCATATTACATAAAATCTGACAATACTCATTTTCCGTCAGCTTGCTTTTAAAGCGCATAATCGAACATCGACGTGACGACGAGCTCGCCCGGCGATGCCGGAGCGAATGCTTGCTCCGCCGCGCCCCGCTTGAGGAATTGAACCGTACGTGGAAGCCCCGGCACCAGATCGAAGAAATTGTCGGTGAAGATGCCCTCTTCGTCCGATTGCAGCCATACTTGCTTAGCCAAGCTAGCGGACGACAGCTCGAACTTCGTGCCGTTGCTGCCCGCGATTTCTCGCACCGTGATGTCCGGATTAGACAGTTCGAGGAACTTGGAGTAAGCGAAATAATGCTCCTTCGCTTCCAGCGTTTGTCCGTCGCTCTTCAGCTCCGCTACGAGCATCGTCCGGTTAGGATCTCGACCCGCGAGCAGTTCGCCTGCAGATAGAGTAAGCACGACTGCTGCCGAATTCGCTTCGATTCGCGCTGGCACGACGCCCGCCTTCAACGCCTTGCCGGCAAAATCGTACAGCGTCCACGCGAGGGTGCCGTCCAGCGTCGTCGTCAAATCGGATACGATATGGAACGATACCGCGTCTTCCGCTTGGTCGATCGACACGAGCACGTCGCGGAAGCTGCGCTTCGCGTAATACTGCGTCGCTTTCCAGCGGCCGTAGTAATCTATGCTAGACCACGACGCAACCGGCCAACAATCGTTAATTTGCCAGTATAGCGTGCCCATGCAATAATCCATCGCGCGGCGATGCGCCTCGATCGCCATCTTCATGCCTTCCGCTTGAAGCACGGAGCTCATGTAGAGGAACGAGGTGAAGTCTTTCGAGTCTTTCATGTATTTGTCGGAATAGTCCTTGATCAGAAAATTGCCGCGGCCGTTCTTCTGGTGATGGAGCATAACCTCGGAATCGAGAGCCATGTCGGCTTCGCCCGCGAACGTGCGCACCGTCTTATATTCCGGGAACGATTGGAAGCCGTATTCGCTCATGAACCGACCGATGTTACCCTTATAGTTCTCGAACGGTTCTTGCGCGTGCCATACCGCCCAGAAGTGAATGTCCCCGTTCGGAGTGCTATTGCCCGCATGCTGAGAAGCATCGTTCGTAAGGCCTTGCATCGGCGACGACGGCCAGTAAGCAATATCGGACGACATCGCTTCCACTACATCAGGCAGGATGCGATGGAACACCGCTTCGTAATCCGCCCATATTTTGACCCTTTGTTCCGCCGTGTATAGCTTCTTCCAGCCCCAGCCGCCTTCTTCGATGTAATGCGACCAAGCGCCGTCGATCTCGTTGTTGCCGCACCAGAGCGCGATGCTCGGATGGTTGCGCAGTCTGCGGACGTTGTCCTCCGCTTCGGCGCGCACGTTATCGAGGAACGCTTGGTCTCCCGGATACATGCTGCAAGCGAACATGAAGTCCTGCCACACCAATATGCCATATTCGTCGCACAATTCGTAGAAAATATCCTGCTCGTAAATGCCGCCGCCCCATACGCGCAGCATGTTGAAGTTCGACTCCGCCGCGCTCGCGATCTCATGGCGGTAACGCTCGACCGTCACTTCGTTCACGAAGCTGTCGTTCGGAATATGATTCGCCCCTTTGGCGAATACGGGAATGCCGTTCACTTCAAAATAAAACGAGGAACCGCGCTCATCGGGCTTGCGAATGAGCTTCACGGAGCGAAGTCCGGTACGAACCGAACGGCGAGCCAGCTCGGCATCGCCCTCGACGACGGAAGCTTCGAACGTATACAGATGCTGCTCGCCCAATCCGCGGGACCACCATAACTTCGGCGACGCGATGGAGAGCGGAAGCTCGATCGTCTGCACGCCCGCTTGGAGGCTGAAGCCGCCGCTCCAGCTCGCGCCGTCTGTACCTATATTCAATACGATCTCCCGAGGAGCTTCGGATTCGATTTCGATAACCGCCGTCAATTTCGCCGTCTCGGCGGTAATTTCGTCCTGACGAATGAATACGTCCTTCAGACGCAATTCGCTCCAGCCGCGAAGATAGATGTTCTGCCAAATCCCGCTCGTCACGAAGCGAGGACCCCAGTCCCAACCGAAATGATAAGGGGCTTTGCGGGAAAACACGCTTAGTTTCTTATCGCCGACGCCGCCCGTCGCGGAGTCGTCGTTCGTAGCCGGCAGACCGTATCCGTTCTCCTCCAGCTTGCGCAAGCCTTCTTGAATAGCCGAACGGAATATAATTCTAAGCTTATTGCCGCGCGCTTGCACATAAGGCTTCACGTCCGCCGTCCAAACCCGGAACATGTTATCCGCGGACAGGACGAGGCGATCGTTCAAGTACACGTCCGCATAAGTATCCAATCCTTCGCACACGAGCTCAAGCTTGCCGGAAGTCAGTTGCTCCGTCGCGACGTCGAACTCCGTACAGTATTCCCAATCTTTCTTGTCGATCCATTGCAGCGACTTCTCGTTCGTCCCTACGAACGGAGCGTCGATCTTGCCGTTCTGCAGCAGATCCGTATGGACACAGCCCGGTACTCGCGCGGGCAACCAAGATTGTTCGTCTATTGCTTTGAATTGCCAATCCGTAAGCAACTCTCTCCATTCGTTCACGCGTGAATCCTCCATCGCTCTCATGTTAGCGTTAATGTTATCATAAAATTATATCAGTATAGCTAACAAAAACAACCCCGCAAAACTACAAAAAAAACCGTAAATCCGGACACTTTAGGCTCCGAACTAACGGTTCACGCTTGCAAGTATAATTTGTTAGGTAGTATTCCCTAGTTATTAGTCCTTATCAACAAGATTACGTTGCAAGTACGCTTCGAGCGTATTCGTAATTTCGTACGTCGTCTGTCCGAGATCGTAGTTCTCGAATGCATGCTCGCAGGATGCGCGGTAAGCCATCTCGCTATCGTAATGACCGAGGCGAGCGGTTATCGTATCCGGATCTATACCGAGCCGGCGTTGACGTTCCTCCACCGTCCGGCGATCCGCGTAGACGAACAACCGTACCACCTTTTCACCGTACACCTTCTTCAATATTTCCGCGCCTTCGCGGTTCAGAATCAGGTAGACGCAGCCTCGCAGATCCAGGTGTTCTTCGACGTCGAGTCCGCGTATGCCGTAATAATGTCCGTCGATAGTGACGCTCTCGAGAAATTCTCCCTGCATCTCCATCTCTTCATACGTCGCGTGCGTAACGAAATGATAGTCCTGTCCGTTCACTTCGCCCGGTCGCTGCGAACGGGTCGCGTAGGATACGACTTTAGCCATTCCGAACGTCTGTCCGACGGCTTCGGCCACCGACTTCCGACCCGATCCGTCCGGTCCCGTGAATACGATAATCTTCTCGCGGTCATTGAATTCGTACATTCGCGTCATCTCCCTTATCTATGAAACAAGATGCCAGGTGCCAAATGCAGAATTATCTGTTAATTATCAATTATAGCGGAAATAAACCGTTATCGTCAATTGAGACGAATGATAAGTGCGAATTACGCGCGAATGCTCCGCCGATCGACGAATTTCTTCGCACGCCCAGATGTTGGATTATGAGAAGTCCCTTAAATAGCCTATTTGCAGACAAGCCCCGTGATATACTGCCCTCGAACAACATTAAGAAATCAAGCACAATAGGAGGGCAATATGACCAACACTAAACCGAATCAACCGATATGGAAAAGAACGCTGATCGCGGCAATCTGCTGCGCCATCTTGCTCACGGGCAGCTCCATCGTCTCCCAGCCCGCGGCTCATGCCGCTACGACGACGGCTCAAGCCAGCTCGACCAAAGCTCAGAAAAAAGCAGCCATCGTTGCGTTCGCGCAATCGCTTAAAGGCAAAGTCAAATATAAGTTCGGCGTAAACAACCCAAGCAAGCTGTGGTTCGACTGCTCATCGTTCACGAAGTACGTCTTCGCGTCGCAGGGCATCAGCCTGAAATGGGGAACGGCATCGCAAAGCAAGCAAGGCGTCTACGTAGCCAAAAAAAATCTGCAAGTCGGCGATCTCATCTTCTTCAGCGTCAGCACGCCGGGCAAAATCAATCACGTCGGCATCTACATCGGCGGCGGGAAGTTCATTCACAATACGACCGGCAGCGTGAACGGCGTCACGGTCAGCAACCTAAGCGCGTACACGAAACGTTACATCACCGCGAGAAGAGTAAGCTAAAGCGATAACAGCCCTGCCTCGATCCGATGGCAGGGCTGACTTTTTTCCGTTAGGCTTTCTTATTCGATTTGAACAGTTCGGCTATCGCGCCTACGCTACCTAGCGTATCGACGGCGCTGATGGGCAGGAACACTTTGTTGGATGCGCCTTTCGCGACTTCCTCGAGCGCCTCGAAGGAACGGTAAGCAAGTACGTTCTCGTCGAGTCCCGCGTTCCTCAACAGCTCGATCCGCGTTTTCTCCGCTTCGGCGACCGCTTGAATCGCCTTCGCTTGGCCGAGCGCCTCCAGCTCTTGCGCTTGACGCAAGCCTTCGGCTTGGCGGATGCGCGCTTCCTTGTCGCCTTCCGCTTTCAGAATCTTGCTCTGCTTGTCGCCTTCGGCCCGCAGGATAACGTCTTGCTTGGCGGCTTCAGCCTCGAGCACGATCGCGCGCTTGCTCCGCTCCGCTTTCATCTGCTTATCCATCGCCTCTTGAATATCGGTCGGCGGCTTAATGTCGAGCACTTCGACGCGTTCGATACGCACGCCCCACTTCTCCGTCGCCTCGTCGAGCGCGATTCGGATGTTGGACGAAATTCTCTCTCGGCCGGACAAAGTCTCGTCTAACTCCATATTGCCGATGATTTGACGCAACGTCGCCGTCGTAATATTCCGCACGCCGTAGACGTAGTCGGAAATGCCATACGTCGCTTGCTCGGGCGAGACGATCTGGTAAAAAATTATCGTATCGATGTGAACTTGCACATTGTCCTTCGTAATGACCGTCTGCGGCGGAACGTTCGATTGTTGGATGCGCAGATCGAGATTGACCCGCACGTGATCGATGATCGGGATTAGGATGTTGATGCCCGGCGTGAGCAGCCGATGGAATTTTCCGAGTCGTTCTACGACCCCTACGCGTTGCTGCGGCACGATCTTAACCGTTAAAGAAATGAAAATGACGATAACCGCGAGAATGACCAAGACGATAATGAGACCCATTTGCTAATCCTCCCATTTCTGAACTTCAAGCACCGTCGTGCCTCTGCTGATGACTCTTACTTTCTCTTCCTTATGCAACATATGCTTCGATATTGCGCTCCATGTTTCGCTTCCGACTTTCACGATGCCCGGCGCGCCGTCCACGATATCCTCCAAGACTATGCCAGGTTTGCCGACCATATCGTCGATCGCGTCCTTGAACCCTTGCGATTGTCTGAATTTGCGCGTAAGCGGCTTCGTGTAGACCGTCAGCAAGAGAGCAACGAGGCCTCCGGAGAGCGCCTGCAAGACGAAGTTATCCGGTGCCGCCGGCAATAAGGCAACGACAGCCGCCACGACGGCTCCAATGCCGAGCCATAGCAAGTAAAACGTAAGCGTAAGCATCTCTAGAATAATCAGTACTCCGCCTACGATGAGCCAAATTGCCCACCAATCCATAGTTCGTCACCCCCAGGTAGTCGAATTCAGACAAGAAGCATGCCCGGAGCGGTCAATAAAGCGATGACCCACTTCTTCTTCAATTGTTGCCTTGCGCGGGACAGCCTCGACTTGATCGTCCCCTCCGGGAGCTTCGTCAGTTGGCTGATCTCGGTTAAGCTGAGGTCGTCCATGTATCGGTTGTATAGAATCTCCCGGTCTTTGGCGCGAAGGCCGGACAACAATTCCCTGAATTCGTCCGCTTGCTCTCTCTCCAGGCATTCCTCTTCCGGGCTCCGGATGGCGGCTTGCGGATGCGGGTACTCCGCGTCGGTCGTAAGCTGCTGCGGCCGCGCCTTTTTCCGTCTCATGAGGTCCAGACATAGATTTTTGGTGATCTGATGAATCCACGTCGTGAACTTCTTGCTCGGGTCGTACTTGTCGATATGAAGCAGTACGCGAATGAACGTCTCTTGGATCATGTCCTCGCATTCCTGCCTGTTCTTCAGCATTCTGTGCGCGAGCGAAAACAAGCTGTTGTAATACAGATTCATCAGTTCCGTGAACGCGGTGGATTCGGGGTCCCCCGCTTTGATCTGCCGAACTAAGTCCGCCGTCTTCATCTTTCTTCGCCCGCTTCCCGTTTTCACATAAGTAACTCTTGACATAATTCTACCAGATAAGCCGAGTCTACGAATATATTAATTTCAAGGCATTTCTTTGCCGCGAAGCAAAACCGTTCCTTCAATATTATGAGATTAGCGGGTCGGGTATGTATGAAACAAGAAAGAGAAGGCCGTAGCCGTCCCTTAGTCAAAACGTTACAGCTTATCTTGCTCCTCCACTATCCGATTGGAAACATAGCCGATCGTTACCGGTCCCAAAATTTGCAGCGTAACCGTAGACTCGTCGTTCTTCCACAGGGTGAACCAATTCAGTCCGTCATCGTCCGTCTGATCTTGGATTGGCTCTCCGAATTTATTCAGTAAAGTATCTTTAAAGGACCCATATACCGAAGGGTAATCTTCGGTAGATTTTACATCCGTGCTAATGTCGACTTCATAGAGCTTATCGTCCTTGTTTAACACATATTTGATTTCGATCGGTATTTCTTGGAACGTATCCTTGTACTCCAAAAGGGTGACTTGTTCTTCTTCAAAAGTTTGCGTATCCACCAGCTCCGCGCTCTCCGACTGCTTAACTTGCTTCGCGCTCATTCCCCAGCCCGCGTTGCGAACGGAAATTTCGCCTTGGAACGCAGACTCGTCTTTCCCGTTATTTCCGTTATTGACGGAGTTTCCTTTCGAACAGGAAGCCAGCAGAACGGCAACGAACAACAGTACGATACAATTAACCTTTTTCAAACCTTTCACCCTCCGATTGTGTCCCTCAAGCCCATGATGTCTGAGGTCATTTCACTTGCTTGATCGATCAATTCGCGTACGCCGCGTTCACTTTCCAACCGTATTTCGTCTTGCAAAACTCAGCATAGGCATTTATCGTGTAAGTGCCTTCTTCCCCGCTTAGCGTCACTTTCTGCGATAAGGCGGCGAATTGTTTGTCCGCCGATAACTTGAACGTCGCCGATTGCTTCAGATTAAAGCGCGGCATCAGATCGGAATAATCGTCGCTGATGGAATACGCCGGTATATATCCGCCTTTCTTGCCAAAGCCGCCGTCCGAATCATAAAGCAGGCTCTGCTTAAACTCGAAAATATAGTTAAACGTGAATAGTGAAGCCATCGCGAGTGTATAGCTTTCGTCCGATCTCGCCTTTTCGAAGCTCGTCTGGAGCTTGTACGCGTTAGCGAGAATCGTCAGCGCTTGCGGCGCCGTTAGCGTACCGACTTTCGGACGCTGATCGTCCCGCTTGCCGTCTTGGCCGTATACGACCGACACGTACTTGCCCTGTTTCGTGTCCCATTGCGTTACGACTCTATCGTAAATGCTATCCGCCCGGCTAAGATTGTCCGTATCCGGATTATAGGAGTACTCCTCCCAAGTCGTTATCTCCTGATAGCCGTCTTTGTTCGTATCCGCGATCTCTACGTTCTGACCTGCCCCGTCTGCCGTTCCGGCTTGAACGAGCTTTCCGCTCTTGAGGGCGTAGAGCTTGACGGTTACGAACGCCGAATTGCCGGTATAGACATTGATAACGACCGCTGCACCGATCTTAAAAAGCGGGTTTTTGATCGTGCGCAACGTGTATTCCTCGTGATAATCGATCGCCTCATCTCCGCCCTCGCCCACTTTCGCCAGCGAAATCAGCTTTCCGTTATCCGGGCGATACACGCCGAGATACACTCTCCCGCTCGTGTTTAAAAGCACGATGTCGGATACTCCGTCGTTGTTCATATCCGCATTCAACGACTTAAGGGGCGCGTTCGCCGGAAGCTTAAGCGTCTGCCGGAATGCGGTATATGCGGTTTGCGTAGCCTTGCCTGCCGCCATCGCCGGTTCTGTTATTACCGTGAATAGTGCGGTAATCGCCAGCATGGCTATGAGCCATCTTTTCATGTTCGTAATCTCGCCCTTCGCGTCATTTTCGATCTGGTTACATAACCGCAACAAGAGTGCCACAGTCCTACAAGATTCTCCATTATTCGAGCAATCCCTTTATCTTTTAGGAATTTTTTAGGTTTCTGGACGCAAAAAGAACCCTTGCAGGGGCAAGGGTTCTTCCTTATCGATCGCATTAATGCTCTTTTATAACCGTTCGTTTTTTGAGGCTTTTTCTCATCCGCACGAGGCCCATCAAGAACACGCCTACCGTAAACACGATCGGAACGACGTAACGCAAGCCCGACATCCATGGCTCGAACCAACGTTCGATCATCTCATCTTTGACTAGCATCTCTCCCGATGTGTAAGCAAGCAATGCGGCGCCGAGCAAAACGATGATCGGGAATCTCTTCATTAGAGAGGTTAAAAGTTGGCTGCACCACACGATAAGCGGAATGCTGACGGCAAGTCCGATTCCGATCAATACCCAGTCGCCCTCCGCGACGCCGGCTACCGCGACCACGTTGTCCAAGCTCATGATCACGTCGGCGATGACGATCGTCTTGATGGCTTGTCCGACCGACAGGCCGCCTTTTTCCACGTCGTCTTCCTCTTCGCCCATAAGAAGCTTAACCGCGATATAAAGCAACAGCAATCCGCCGATCGCTTCCACCATCGGAATTTTTAGCAGCCATACGGCTACGAACGTCAATACTAACCGAAGGAACACCGCGCCGAACGTCCCCCAGAAAATCGCCTTCTTCTGTTGCTCCGGCTCCAGCTTCCGGCAAGCCATCGCGATAACGACGGCGTTGTCGCCGCTTAATACGATGTTGACCAATATAATTTCGAGCAATCCAAGCAACCATTCTGTCTCCATCTGATCTTCCCCACTCCGTATCCCCATAGGTTGTTCTAGCTTTTATAATACACCTTCCAAGCCTCCTTATGCGAATAAAACGTATGCGCGAACTAACGATTGCCCATGTAAGCGTTTGTTGTTAAGATGAAGCTAACGTTGCACGACCTGACTTATTCCCTAGACTTACCCAGCTTAGAGTAACCGCGAGACTTGAATTCTTCTACCCGAAGACTAAGAGGCTTTGCGGTTTTTTTTATTATTCGTCGTCAGAGTTAGATCGGGAGGGAACGCCTTGGGGACAACGAAGCATTCCGGCAGAACGAAGCTGCCGATGCGGCCAAGTCCGAAGCTGTGGGTGAGCAAAGTGCCTTTCGGACTCGGTAAAATAAAACCGAAGCACATCCGCGAAACGTTGAAAGTCGCATGGGAAAACCGAGACAATCTGCCTTATGCCTACCGCATACTCACGCAGGGCGTCTGCGACGGATGCGCGCTCGGCGTATCCGGCTTGCGCGATCAGACGCTGACCGGCCCCCATATTTGCACGACTAGGCTGAACTTGCTTCGCCTGAACACGATGCCGGCGATTAAACCGCAGGCGCTGCATGCGGACATCGAAGAGCTTCGCCGTATGAACAGCGCTCAGCTGCGGGATCTCGGCAGAATTCCTTACCCTATGGTTCGTCGCATGGGCGATCGCTCGTTCAAGCGCGCGACTTGGGACGAAGCAATGGATCGCATCTCCGCTAAAATACGCGGCATCGATCCGAAGCAGCTCGCGTTTTATTTGACGGCGCGCGGGATTACGAACGAGTCTTATTACGCGGCAGCCAAGGCTGCTCGGTTCATCGGCACGAACAATATCGACAACGCCTCGCGGATTTGCCATTCCCCTTCGAAGACGGCGTTGAAGAGATCGCTCGGAATCGGGGCTTCCAGCTGCAACTACAAGGATTGGATCGGCACCGACGTCCTCGTCTTCTGGGGCAGCGTGGCCGCCAACAATCAACCGGTATCCACGAAGTACATGTACGCGGCCAAGCGCAAAGGAACGAAAATCATTGTTATCAATCCCTATCGCGAGCCTGCGATGGAAGGCTACTGGATTCCGTCCATCCCGGAATCCGCCCTGTTCGGCACGAAGCTTGCGGACGATTTTTACCAGGTCAACATCGGCGGGGATATCGCCTTCATGAACGGCGTCATGAAAATCTGGTTCGAGATGGAACGCGATACGCCGGGTTCCGCGATCGACCGCGCGTTCGTTAGCGAGCACGTTAACGGCTACGAGACTTTGAAATCGCACGTCGAGAACCAGCACTGGGAACCGATCGAGCGATCGTCGGGCTTGTCGCGCGAGCGTATAAGGGAGTTCGCCGAGTTGCTTGCGGGATCCCGCTCGGGCGTATTCGTCTGGAGCATGGGATTGACGCAGCATCGGTTCGGTACGGACAACATCTCTCAAGTAGCCAATTTGGCTTTGCTTAGAGGCTTCCTCGGACGCGAGCATTGCGGCGTCATGCCCATCCGGGGGCATAGCGGCGTGCAAGGCTCCGGCGAAATGGGCGCCGATCCGTTCAGCTTGCCGGGCGGAGAATTTTACGGCCCGGACATCGATCGGATCGAGCGGTTATGGGGGTTCGGGTTGCCTAGATGGCAAGGCGATATCGTTGGCGTATCCCTCGAGAACGCCTTGCTGCCGGAAGATCATGAACGCAAGCTCAAGCTGTTCTATACGTCGGGCGGAAACTTCCTTGAGACGATGCCTGATCCGGAGTTCGTCGGGCGCTGCTTGGAGAACGTGGAGCTCCGCGTGCATCAGGACATCGTGCTGAACACATCGACGCTTGCGGACGCCAAGGAAGAAGTGTGGGTGCTGCCCGCTATGACCCGCTACGAGCAGCCCGGCGGCGGAACGTCCACCTCCACCGAGCGCATGGTCTATTATTCGCCGGAGATCAATGGGCCGCGCATCGGCGAAGCACGGCCGGAATGGTCCATCTATTGCGAGCTGGCCGCGCGGGTTAACCCGGAACGACGCCACGCTATTACGTTCAGGGATGCCGCGCATATCCGGGAGGAGATTGCCCGAGCGGTGCCCTATTACGAAGGCGTTCAGCATCTGTCCGTACAGGGAGACGTATTCCAATGGGGCGGAGCATGGCTGTGCGAGGGCGGCAAGTGTCCGACGGAAGACGGCAAAGGTCGATTGCTTGCGATCGAGCAGCCCGAGCTACGCAAGCCAGAGGGGACATTTTACGCGACTACGCGTCGCGGCAAGCAGTTCAACTCGATGGTTTACGACGAGACCGATTCGTTTAACGGAGCCGATCGTTACGACGTCCTCATGAACGAAGGCGACGCGACAACGCTCGGTATTCGCGAAGGAGATGCCATCGTCGCATACAATCGGTATGGCGTTATGCATGGCCGCGCCAAGCCGGCCGACATCGCCACGGGGAATATCGAGCTCTATTGGCCGGAAAGTAACGTGCTTCTGCCCCAGGGTAGCTACGAACCGTATGCCGGGATCCCGGAGTATAACGCAGCCGTAGTCGTAGAAAAGGCGGAAACGTATCACGCGTTGAAGGACACGCGTTATGTAGAACGCCGAATCGAACAGTTGGAGCTGGAGTTGCCTGGATAATCGAGGAGAGGGAGTCGGCGTATGACGGATCATCCATCCCGCGTCACTTGGAGTACGACCAAAGTTAACGGCGAACATTCCGTTGAAATAGAAGACGATATCGCGGCGGAGTTTCCTCTGACGATCCGGCTTGACGGCGAGGAATTCGCGACGCTCGTCTGTTCCCCTAGCCATCTGACGGACCTAGTTATCGGCTTTCTGGCATCGGAAGGTATCATACGCTCTGCAGAAGAGATCAAGCATCTCTCGATAGACGAAGACGGCGGCTTCGCATACGTCGACCTCCATCGGCCGCAATCGACCGCAAAGGAATTCCACTCCAAGCGGATTATCGGCTCCTGTTGCGGCAAGAGCAGGCAATTCTACTTTCATAACGATGCGAGAACGGCGAAAACCCTGGCCGGAGGGAACGTAATTTCGGCGGAACGGTGCTTCGAACTTATGAAGCGCATGCAGGCGAGCTCCGTTGATTTTCATCTCACCGGCGGTTTCCATAATGCGGCACTGTGCACCGAAGACGGTTTAATGGAGATTCGTACCGACATCGGCCGCCACAACGCTCTCGATAAGTTATTCGGCTATTGCCTACGCCAGCGTATCCCTACGAAACCATGCGTTATCACCTTCAGCGGGCGGCTGTCCTCGGAGGTCGTGCTTAAGGCGGCCAAGATCGGTTGTCCGATCTTATTGTCCAAATCCGCGCCGACGGACCTGGCGCTACGCCTGGCCGAGGATCTGGGCATTACTTGCGTCGGCTTTATTCGCGCGGATTCCATGAACGTATATACGCATCGGGAGCGGATTATTGGATTGTAGTTGCATGGAAGCAATATCCCCAAAAATCAAAAAAACCCTTGCTTCCGCAAGGGTTCCTCATTGTAGATTATGGTGCGGTCGAGAGGACTCGAACCTCCACGAGATTGCTCCCGCCAGCCCCTCAAGCTGGTGCGTCTGCCATTCCGCCACGACCGCATTGTGTTATTTACTTCGAACACTCTCCGAGTATAGTATCTCTCTACCGAAAAGTAAAGCATCCGTTAAAAAGTTTAAATATTCAATGACTTTCTGCTATTAGATCAATGCAATAGCCAGCAGCGTGAACAGCGACAAGGCCAGAATATCGAAGCCATATCCGTAGCCGTATCCGTAGCCTGGATATCCGCCGAATCCCCAAGCAGAGACTTTAGCTTTGCTAGCTTTGCTTGGTTTGCCTGCCAGCGTCAATCCGCCGCCTGTTCTGCGCAGGTAAACGTTGTCCGAATCGACGTGTACGATAACTCCTTCGAAGCAGCCGCAGCGCGTATCAATGCGTACGTGACGATTCATATGCCTTTTGCACAGTTCATACATTTCACCCATTTGGATGGTTATCCTCCCAACTTCATATCGTCTAGCTGATATAGGGTATGTGTAGGATAAGCCCTGAGTTTGGATGATTCGCGAAATGTGCGGTTGTCCCCCTTCACCCATGCCAAAAAGCCAGCCTCATGAGGCTGGCTAATTATGTCGGACGGCGATTAAATCCCCTTCAGCATTCCGCCATCGACGACCAGGGTTTGCCCGGTTACGTAGGTATTAGCGAACGAGCCATAAAATACGACGTAACGTGCGAATTCCTCCGGCGTGCCCATCCGGCCAAGCGGGATAAGCGATGCCGACTGCGCTTGAAATTCCTCGATCGGGATGTTCCGGTCCAGCGCCCTCTTCCCGTCCAACTCGTTCACGCGGTCCGTCGCGATTCTTCCCGGGGCGATCGTATTTATGAGAATACCCTCGCTCGCCAGCTCCGAAGCCAAACTTTTGGTCAACGCTTGAACGCCCGCCCGGAACACGTTGGACAGAATAAGGCCTTCGATCGGCTGCTTAATGGAGGTGGAGGCTAGATTCACGATTCTGCCGCCGCCCGCAGACCGCATATGGGGTAGCGCTTCTCGAATCATCCGGATCGTGCTCAGAAGGCTAAGCTCGAACCCGCCTAGCCAATCCTCGTCCTCCATATCCGAGAAGGTACCGCTTGGAGGTCCTCCAGCATTGGTGACGAGGATATCCAGCCCCCCGCCCGCGGAAGCGGTCTGGATGGCTCGGCGGATCTCCTCTTCGTTCAACACGTCCATCCGCACGATCGCGGCTTCGTGCCCGGTCGCCGCCCGGATCTCGTCTCGGGTTTGCTCTAGCTGCTCCAGGCTGCGGCTTGCGATCGTTAGACGCGCGCCTTCCCGCGCGAATTCGAGCGCGGCGGCTTTCCCCAGACCTTTACTAGAAGCGGCTACGAATACGGATTTACCTGCCAGTCCCAGGTTCATATTAGTTGAACTCCCAGCAGCTTAAACTTAACGTACCCAACTGATAGCTGCGGTGCAACAACTTCGCCTGCCGATTGCCGTCTCCGGTCCCCATCGCAAGCAGCAAAGGGATGAAATGTTCATTCGTCGGAACGGCCTCTTTAGCATAAGGAGCCGACTTCTCATATTCGAACAATGCTTCTAGGTCCCAATTCTCGAGCTTTTCGCGAATCCAATCGTCAAAGGCGACCGCCCATTCGTCGGGAGTATTCCCTCCCTGCCAATTCAACATCCGCAAATTGTGAACGATGCCGCCGCTTCCGATGATCAGAATGTCCTGCTCCCTTAGAGACGACAAAGCTTTCCCGATTCGGTACTGCTCCTCGTTCGTTAAAAACCGGTTGACGGACAATGCGACGACCGGAATATCCGCGTCGGGATACATCAGCTTAAGTACGGCCCATGCCCCATGATCCAGTCCTCTCTCCGGATTCATGATGCTAGGGATACCGTTCTTCTCGAATAGTTGTTGAATCTCATCGCTAATGGCCAGGTCTCCGCGGGCAGGATAAGTCATCTGGTATAGTTCATCTTGAAAACCGGAAAAATCATAGATGGTGGAGTACTTATCCACGGTGCTGATCGATTGCGCTCCGCTCTCCCAATGCGCGGAGAAAAGCACGATCGCTCTAGGCGGCTTAGGCATTGAAGCGGCGAATGTCTTCAAGAAATCCGTATAATCATGTTGATCGAGCACAAGCGACGGCGCTCCATGAGCAACAAAGTAAGATGGGATCATGAGGTTTGTTCACTCCTTATTCGTAGGTAATTGCGCATCTTGCAGAAGCCAAGCGATGAAATCTCTTTGGTTGTCCACCGTGACTCCGTGATCGGACGGGTAGATCTTGAAAGCGAAGCGCGGCGTTAGCTTATTAAAATACTCGGCGTTGTCTTTTCCGATTTGAACCGGGAATACGGAGTCAAACTCGCCGTGCGAGATGAACACCGACACCTTGTCCACGCTTTGCAGCGGATACTCGGCCTTGACGAAATCCGGAACGTAGCCGTTCAAAGCCACGATTCCTTTTAACTGCTCCCCCATCGTAAGCGCAAGGGTCATGGATAAGATGGCGCCCTGGCTGAAGCCGAGCAAGTAGCGCTTGTTTGCGTCGATCGGATATTTCTCGGTCGCGTATTGAATGAACGCCTCTAGCTGCCGAACGGCCCTGTCAAAGCTTTCGCGAATCGGATTACCCAATCCCCTCAGCTCGTAATATTGATATCCCGTGCCTAACAGAAGATCCCCCCGAATGTTCACGATGATAAATTCGCCGGACAACGGAGCTACCAAACCCTGCATGTTACGCTCATTCGAGCCTTTTCCATGAAGCGTGAAGATCGTCGGATAGGCTTTGCCCGGGTCCCTCCGGGCAGGGAGATGGATGTCGTATTCATAAGTCGGTATCATGGCAATCCTCCTCTAAATCTATTAATTATATTACTAATAAAAATTTATTGTTCGTATTGGTAATATACCTCCGTTGCCTATAGCTTGTCAATCGATTTATTGTTAATATAGAATTATGTTTTGTATTACTAATATTCTCTGGAGGGTGATCCCGATGGACATCGGCTCCACGATCCGAGCCATACGCAAACGCAAAAACATCACGATCGTTCAAATATGCGAAGAAACTGGATTGTCGCAAGGCTTCATGAGTCAAGTAGAGACGAATAAAACTTCTCCTTCGATCTCGACGTTGAATAGCATCGCCAAGGCATTGAAGGTTCCATTGACTTATCTTCTCATGCAAAAAGACGAACGCATGGCCATTGTCCGCAAAGCCGACCGCAAGGTGACGACAAGCGGGGGCGATAAGCTGAAGGTCGAGCACCTCAGCTCTGCCAAAGGCATAACAATGATGCTCGTCGAGTTTCCGCCCAACTCTTCTACAGGCGAAGCACCTCATGCCCATAAGGGCGAGGAGACCCATCTGGTTATCCAGGGGAAAATATTAGCCGAGCAGGGAGAGGACTCCGCCGTGCTGGAAGAAGGAGACTCTTTCAGTTGGAATGCATGTACTCCCCATAAGGTAACCAATATAAGCGACGGAAGCAGCATCGTTCTCATCTCCGTGCATACGGAGTCGGACGAGAATCGGGAACGCGATTTTCTGTAGGCTTAAGACCCGCACCTTTATTAGTACGCCGACGGAAAGTTAATGGGCCATGGCTTTTAGCCATGGCCCTCGTCTGGTTGCTATAGAATAAGATGAAGCTAAACAACAAAGCCTCGGCAAATATGCCGGGGCCCGTTCCATTGTGTAAAATTAAAGAACCCTTGCTTCCGCAAGGATTCGTCATTATCGATTATGGTGCGGTCGAGAGGACTCGAACCTCCACGAGATTGCTCCCGCCAGCCCCTCAAGCTGGTGCGTCTGCCATTCCGCCACGACCGCATATTCGATTGTCTTCCGATCCGGCTTTCGCCAAATCCGAACTAAAAATGGTGAGCCATGTAGGACTCGAACCTACGACACCCTGATTAAAAGTCAGGTGCTCTACCAACTGAGCTAATGGCTCGCATGGTGACCCCTAGGGGATTCGAACCCCTGTTACCTCCGTGAAAGGGAGGTGTCTTAACCGCTTGACCAAGGGGCCAAATCTGGTCTGCGATGCTGTTCTTGTGGGCTACCCGTTTCAGACGACAAATATGAGTATATCTGAATCATAGGGCAAAGGCAAGCTCTTTTTGCTTTTATTTTAGAGGAAAAATCATACAGGGAACCTCTTCGTACTATCGCGTACCGGCAAGCTCATTTCCACACAATAACTCGATCTCGTCGTGCTATTGCGTGCCATCGAGCCCATTTCCTCTAAATAACTCGATCTCGTCGTGCTATTGCGTGCCACCGAGCCCATTTCCTCTTAATAACTCGATCTCGCAGCGCTATTTCATGCCACCGAGCCCATTTCCTCTTAATAACTCGATCTCGCCGCGCTATTACGTGCCACCGTGCCCATTTCCTTTTAATAACTCGATCTCGTCGTGTTATCGCCAGAAAATCAAAAAGAGCCCGCGGCATAATGCCGACGCGCTCCTTCAAGTCGTCTGTTTGAAATTACATGGCGGGGAGAGAGGGATTCGAACCCTCGCACGCATGACACGTCTACTCCCTTAGCAGAGGAGCCCCTTATAGCCACTTGGGTATCTCCCCATGGCTCCCCGAACAGGACTCGAACCTGTGACAACTCGATTAACAGTCGAGTGCTCTACCAACTGAGCTATCAGGGAATGTTTCAAAAGCGACAAGTAGTAATTTATCATGGTTCAATGTTGAAGTCAAGCATTGCGGTTTATTTTTCTTAGTTGAAAAAATTACCATGGACTCGATTCCCGATTTCGCTTATTTCTCCATACAGTATTGACAACAATACCCATGACGTGTTATTTATTGATTAATAAATCAAATTCGAACGCGCCAGCCTATTCGCACCTAAGAAGGAGCCATCCCCGCATGAGTCCTAAAGATGAAGTGATCGCCAATCGCAAAGACCAGATCTTGCAGTGCGCCGCGGCGCTATTCGCGGACCAGGGTTACTACAAAACGACGACCGCGCATGTCGCCAGCGCCGCAGGCGTGACGCAGCCTTATGTGTTCCATTTTTTTAAGTCCAAAGAACAGCTCTACTTAACCGTGCTCGAGCACGCCTTCGAAAGAATGCGGCTCGCCTTCAGCACCGTCGACGCCCCTCCGGCCGAGCTGAGCCATCGCATGGGAAGCGCCTTTAACGACTTGATGGCTACGCACCGCAGCGAGATGCTCCTGCTCATGCAATGCTTCACGACGCCTGAACCCGAGGTCAGACAGTTCTCCAGAGACAAATTTTCCTTGATCTACGACACGATCAAAGCCCGCTATGAGCAAGCGGGCATTCCTAATCCCGCGCACGAAACGAGCATGTTCATCTCCTGCGGCATGATTATTACGCTGGCGGAAGTGCTTTCCTTGCCTAAGCTTATTCCATGGGGCGACATCCGCTAATGCGGATTCCCTCGACTCATTCGTTTATTTATCAATAAATAAAGTTTGTCCACCAAGAAAACAATGCTGGTTTATCCGTTACGTCTCAAGAGCCCTCTTCGCCCATCGCGAAGTCTCTATATCCGCTTTGTTTATTTATCAATAAATAAAAAATAGGAGTGATTAGTTATGTTTACCCCCGATCGCGTACGTCTGCTGTTCGTCACTTGTATCGCCTTATTCATGGCCATGTTAGACAATCTGGTGCTCGGTGTGGCGCTGCCTTCCATCCAAAAAGACCTTGGCGCGACCCTATCGGATCTCGAGTGGTTCATGAACGCTTACACGCTGGCTTTCGCCGTCCTTCTCATCCCGTTCAGCGTGCTCGGAGACTCGATCGGCAGGAAGCAAGTATTCCTCGCCGGCGTCGCCGTCTTCACGCTTGGATCCCTGCTCTCCGGTGTATCCGACTCCGCCATCTCGCTCATCCTCTCCCGCGCTCTGCAAGGCGTAGGAGGCGCCGCCATCGTACCCCTTAGCTTGACGCTCGTCAACGGCGCATTCCCGCCAGAGAAGCGCGCCGCCGCTCTCGGCATGTGGTCCGGTATCGCCGGGCTTGGCCTTAGCATCGGGCCACTTGTCGGCGGTCTAATAATGGAGGGCGCGCCTTGGCAAATGATTTTCTACGTTAACGTACCGATCGGCCTGATCGCCTTCGTGCTCGGCCTCAAGTGGCTTCAACCTTCCCGCGGTATTCGCAAGCCGTTCGATCCGGTCGGCATCGTGCTTCTTACGTCGGGCTTGCTAGGCATCGTGTTCGGATTGGAACGCGGCAACTCCGAAGGCTGGGGCTCCACGCTCGTGGTCAGCGCATTGGCGGGTGGATTCGCGCTGTTAGCGCTGTTCTACTTATGGGAAAGAAAACGGGAAAACCCATTCATCCGCTTCGATCTGTTCCGCCGCAAAGCTTATGCCTCATACGTCTTCGCGGGCTTCTGGATGAATGCCGGCGTATTCGGAGCCATCTTCCTCCTGACGCTCTTCTTGCAACAAGCGCAAGGAAATTCCCCGCTTGGCGCCGGCGTTCGCGAAATGGCTTGGACGACGATGACGATGATCGCCGCTCCCTTAGCCGGCCTAGCCATAAATCGGTTCGGCAACAAAAACGTGCTTCTCGCCGGCCTAGCGTTCCAGACGGTCGCTCTCGCTTGGTTCGCATGGCTTATCTCAGCCAAAGGCGCAGACTTCTCGTTCGTCCAAATGCTCGCGCCGATGATGCTCGCCGGTACCGGAATGGGCTTAAGTTTCACTCCGCTTTCCCACGGCTCGCTTACGTCCGTTCCGGAAGACGCCGCGGGCGAAGCAAGCGGCATGGGTAACGCGACAAGAGAGCTTGGCGGCGTGTTCGGCATCGCGATTACTGGTTTGATTTTCCAATCCGGAGCGACCGTCACGAATCCTGAGCAATTCGCCGATCATATCGTCCCAAGCCTTGAAGCCGGCGCGCTGATGATGGCCTTCGCTTTGCTCGGCGTTGCCTTCTTCGTTCGCACCCGGCTCAAAGCCGGCGCTAACGCGGCATTGTCTGCTCCACCGTCTCCCGCGCCTGAAGGAGCTTAAGCTTGCCCCGGCAGCGCCCGCAAGCGTACTTGCGCGGATCGACCTTACGCTTGCGAGGATACTCCATTCCGCACGCCTGACAGACTAACCAGTATTTCACCGGCAGCGTCCTCGACGCGCCAGGCAACGCGCGGCAATGCCTCGTCGCGCCTACCTGCTTCAACAGCGCCTTGAAATCCGCGTCTCTATGCTGGTATCCTCTGCGCTGAATATGCAGATGATAATGACATAGTTCATGCTTTATGATCGATTCCGTCTCGGCTTCGCCGTGTACCTCAAGCTGATGCGGGCTGATCTCTATGTTATGGCTTTTCATGAAATAGCGTCCGCCCGTCGTTCTTAGGCGCGAATTGAAGGTCGCCTTATGCAGGAAAGGACGGCCGAACGAAGCGAGCGACACGCGCTCGACCCATTGTTGCAGTTGTTCATTCGTCATAGTAGTCACTTCACGGTTTCCCCTCTCCGCAAGACAGCTTGCCTACTTGAATTGTAGTCCGCGATTGGGCTACACTGTCAAGTAGTATTGGATGAGGGGGACCGGCATCTCATGCCCGAAATGACCTATGTAATTTTGCAACAGGAGCACGGCGAGCTGGAATTCGTGGAGATGCCCGCTTCGCATGCGTATCAATTGAGCGCGCTTAATCTTCGCTTGCACAAAGAGCTGTCCAAGCTGACCGCCGACAACGTGCCCAAGCTTCCAAGGGCTGTCGCCGAATGCGCCAAGCTCGAGTTACTGAACGAGAAGGACGCTCCAATCGGCGGACTGGACTATATCAACGCACTCGAACGCTCTTTTTCCGCCATTCGCGAGGGCGCGTATCCGCTTATTTCGCTGCTGACCGAAATTCGGGCGCTGCAAGCGCAGCTGGAACATTGGTACGAAGAAGAGGATATGCTGTAGTCGGACGCCATTTTTTTCAAATAAAATCGGACCTGCACGGACATTCGCCTATTCCCATATGCTAAACCGACAGCATGCGATGGGAGGAGGACGATTTCGATGCCGCAATGGCTTTGCAATCAGCTCATGTCCGCTTTTCAGAAAAAAGACCGCCGGCAAATTCGTCTGTTGAACGATTGCTGGTTCTACTACCGGGCGAAGCCCGACAAATCCAAAGACCATTCGAGCATTCATTGATCGCGTAAACAAAGGGATCTTCCGCGCCGCAACGGCGAAACGGAAGATCCCTTTTGCTAATGCAAAACGATTTAGTTTTTCATTTCGTTCCAGCTCGTTACTTCGTCAACGGTGAGGCGAACCGAAGGATGTCCGGGTTTCGTCGCTTTGCCGACCGCGATCAACATGATCGGTACGTAACGCTCGCTAATGCCGAACGTTTCTACGAGCTGAGCGGCGTTGTAGCCGCCCATCGGAACCGTGTCTAAGCCTCTCGCTTTGGCTGCAAGCATGAGTTGCATGGAGATAAGACCGCCGTCCGTGCTTACGATCTTCATGGCGACGTCCTTAGGCAACGCGCTGTACATGCCTACCGTGCTCTCGATGAACGAGTTTTTGGTCGCTTCAGGCATATAACCCGCTTCATACGCGCGGTTGTAAATGGTATCCGCCAGCTTGTAGCTTTCTAGATCGCCCAATACGGCGATGACTGCGGAAGCTTCTACGACTTGCTGTTGGTTGAACGCGATCGGCAGCAGCTTTTCTTTAAGCGGTTGATCATCGATCACGAGAAAACGCCACGGTTGCAGGTTCGAGGACGACGGCGCGAGGATCGCTTCGCCGAGCAGTTCGGTCATTTCTTCTTTAGAAATTTTGAAGTTCGGATCGAAAGTTCGCACGGAACGGCGCGCCCGGATCACATCGGAGAAGCTCTCCGTCTTCGTAAGCGTAGTTGTAGCCATTATTGTTGCCTCCTAGTGGTCTTTGTTGACTGATTTGTTAATCTGAGTAAAAAATAGCACAGTTAACCCGAAAGTACGGATGAGGACGAACGATCGCCAACGATTAGTTTTCCTCGGATGATCTGTGATTATTAATGCACAGTATCGGCGAAATAAAAAACGCGTATAACTGTTGTATTTATTGCACAGTATACGCCGTAAAAAGAGAGCTGTCAACTCCCGAAAGCCTGCACGTTATTATCGGGTTTGTTCGCGCAATACAGCGCTCGGTTCGCCAGTTGTCCGATCGTATAACGGCCAAGCACCTCGCGCATCGAACGATCCATCTCCGTCGTCAGCTCGCAGAAGATTGACTTCATCTCCAGGCCGAACGGATGGGAACCCGTCGTTTCCTTAATGCCGAAACAGAGCGGGTCGCTTACTTGTAGAACCGTATAGACTTCCTCAAGCGTTATCCTCGACGGATCGCGCCGCAGTCGATATCCCCCGTCGCGTCCTTCGCGCGTTTCCAGTAAGCCGCCCTTTACGAGCGCGGCCATGATCCGGCGCAGCAGCGTCGCCTCCGACTGCAAATAAGCGGCGAGCTCGGCGCTAGGGCAATTCTGAACATTATCGCGCGACAAAATGACCAGCGCTTGTAACGCTAATCCGAACCATCTGGGATGATGGGATCCGATGCATTTGTCTGGGTTCATTTTATCGCCTCCCTAAACGTTCCGTAAGGAACGTACTTCGTAAGCATCAGCTTAACGTTCCGTAAGGAACGTACTTCGTAAGCATGAGCTTAACGTTCCGTCAGGAACGCACTTCGTAAGCATCAGCTCATACTTACTGTTGCTTGAATTGTATCCAATCTCAACCGATTGCACAAGGTGCAATCGGTTCCCAACCGCAGAAAACCGCCGGAAAATCCCTCCAGCGGTCCGTTAAATGAGATTAGGGCTGGCGCATCGTCAAGCTGACGCGGCCTTTTTTCTGATCGACGCCGATGACCCATACGGTGACGGTGTCCCCTACGGCAACAACTTCCGTAGGATGCTTCACGAACTTGTTGCTGATCTGCGAAATATGGACTAGGCCGTCGTTCTTGATGCCGATGTCGACGAACGCGCCGAAGTCTACGACGTTGCGTACCGTTCCCTTCAGCTCCATACCGGGCTTCAAATCGTCGATGTCGAGCACGTCGGTATGGAAAATCGGCGGCGGGAGCTCGTCGCGCGGATCGCGTCCGGGACGCTGCAAGCTGTCCACGATGTCCCTAAGCGTCGGAACGCCTACGCCAAGCGTAACGGACAGATCGTCCAACGCGACCGTCCTCAGCTTCTCCTTCAGCGGGTCTGAGCCGATATCGGCGACGTTCAAGCCGAGCGCCTTGAATAGCTTGCCGACGACGTCGTACGATTCCGGATGGATCGGCGTCCGGTCGAGCGGGTTCGCCCCGTCTGAAATACGCAGGAAGCCGGCGCATTGCTCGAATGCTTTGGCGCCGAGCCTAGGCACCTTCTGCAATTGCAAGCGATTCGTAAACTTACCGATGTCCTCGCGCTGCTTCACGATGTTCTTCGCAAGCGTCGCATTGATGCCCGACACGTACGACAAGAGCGACGGGGAAGCGGTGTTCACGTCAACGCCGACATGGTTTACCGCCGACTCCACGACGCCCGAAAGACTCTCGTCGAGCCTCTTCTGCGTGACGTCGTGCTGGTATTGACCGACGCCGATCGCCTTCGGCTCGATCTTGACGAGCTCCGCGAGCGGGTCTTGGAGACGACGGGCGATCGAGACCGCGCTGCGCTCCGCCACGTCGAGATCCGGGAACTCCTCTTGCGCGAGCTTGGAAGCGGAGTAGACGCTCGCTCCCGCTTCGTTCACGATCAAATATTGCAGCTTGCATTCCGGCATCGCATGGATAACGCCGACGACGAACTGCTCCGTTTCCCGGGAAGCCGTGCCGTTGCCTACAACGATAAGCTGCACGCCGTATTGCGTAATGAGACGCCGGAACAACGCTTCCGCTTCCGCCTTCTTGTTATGCGGAGGCGTCGGGTAGCTGACCGCTACTTCCATCAGTTTGCCCGTATCGTCGACGACGGCGAGCTTGCACCCCGTACGGAACGCCGGATCTACGCCGAGCACGACGCGTCCTTTGACCGGAGGCTGCAGCAATAGATTGCGCAAGTTCTCGGAGAAGATGCTGATCGCATGCTCCTCCGCCTTTTCCGTTAATTCGTTGCGCAGCTCGCGCTCGATCGAAGGCGCGATCAGCCGCTTATACGAGTCCTCCATCGTCGCGACGAGCGTATCGTGCACGATGGAAGTCCCGCGGATATAACGACGGTTCAGCTCGCCATGAATCCGATCGACTTGGACGTCAATGGAGACGCCAAGCACTTCCTCGCGTTCGGCTCGGTTAATCGCCAGCACGCGATGCGGCGGAAGCCGTTTCACCGGCTCCGAATACTGGTAATACATTTCATATACCGACTCCGCGTCGGCATTCTTTGCCTTGCTATGTAATACGCCTTGCTCCCACGTAAACCGGCGAATCCATTTGCGGATATCCGCTTCATCGGCTACGTTCTCGGCGATAATATCGCATGCGCCTTGTACCGCTTCCTCGGCCGTATTCACGCCGAGCTGAGCGTTAACGCACTTAGCGGCCTCCGCCAACAGGTTTCCTTGGCGCGGCTGCGACATTAACCACTGCGACAGCGGCTCGAGTCCGCGCTCCTTCGCGACGCTCGCCCGCGTCTTGCGTTTCTGGCGGTAGGGCCGATAAAGGTCTTCTACCTCTTGCAGCTTAACCGCTTTCTCGATCGCCGATTGAAGCTCCGGCGTAAGCTTGCCTTGCTCCTCGATCAGACGGATGACCTCGCGCTTACGATCCTCGAGCCCTTTCAAATACGTACGGCGCTCGTCGATCGCCCTTAGCTGGTTCTCGTCCAATTCTCCGGTCATTTCCTTGCGGTATCGGGCAATGAAAGGGATCGTATTGCCGTCGTCCAAAAGCGTCGCTACCGTGCGTACTTGCCCGACTTTAATACCAAGCTCTGCCGAGATCTGTATAGTCATCCGTTCCTGAATATCCGCGCCTGCCGTTTCCTGTACTGCGCCCATGAATGAAACCTCCTGCTCGCGACTATTGTTAGAACGCCCAGTTTCCTTTGCGGAACACCGGAATAACCGTGCCGTCCGCCTGCACGCCGTCGATGTCCATCTCTCCGGAGCCGATCATGAAGTCGACGTGCGTAATGCTCGCGTTAACACCGCATGCCGCAAGCTCTTCCGGGGACATCTCTTTGCCGCCTACGACATTGAAGGCATACCCGCTGCCGATGGCAAAATGGTTCGATGCGTTCTCGTCGAACAGCGTATTCAAGAACAGGACATTCGACTCCGAAATCGGCGAATGATGCGGCACGAGCGCGACTTCTCCCAAGTAATGCGAGCCTTCGTCCGTATCCACGAGCTTCTGGAGAATGTCTTGCCCTTGCTCCGCCTCGACCTTCACGATGCGCCCTTCTTCGAACGTCAGCTTGAAGCTGTCGATGATGTTGCCTCCGTAGCTAAGCGGCTTCGTGCTGGACACGTATCCGTTAACGCCCGTCTTATTCGGCACGCTGAACACCTCTTCGGTCGGCATGTTCGCCATGAAAGGCGTCCCGTGCACGTTCGTGCTGCTCGCCGCCACCCACAGATGCTTCTCCGGCAGCTCTACCGAAAGCTCGGTACCCGGCGCGCGATAGACCAGCTTGGCAAAATGCTTGTCGTTCATCCAATCGCTCTTCGCGTGCAACGTCTTGTTGTGCTCCTCCCACGCTTTGACCGGATCCGGCGTGTTCAACCGCACGGCTTGGAAAATCGCTTCCCAAAGCTTAGTAACCGCTTGCTCTTCGTCCACGTCCGGGAACACTTTCGTTGCCCAGCCTTTCGTCGAGGCGGCTACGACCGACCAGCTGACTTTATCCGCCTGCGTCGCCCGTCTGAATTCCTTCAAGCCGTTGCCTTGGGCTTTCTGGAAGTTCGAGATGCGCTCCGAAGGAATACCCTTCAGCAAATCCGGGTTCGGCGAGATGATCGAGATGAATACGCCGTTGTTCTTCACGAACTCGTCGCGCTTCGCCGTCTCCCATTCCGGATAACGAGTAAACACTTCGTCCGCCGCGTTCTCGTATTTCATGCGGGACAGCGACTCGTCGATCCATTCCGCGTGAACGTTGCTCGCCCCCGCCGCGTAGGCTTGCTTCGCGACTAGACGCACGAGCTGTGCCATCTCCACCGATCCCGTAACGAATACGGGCTGCCCCGGCTGAACGTTAACGCCTACTTTCACGATCAGTTCCGCGTACTTCTCCAATTGCACATTCAAATCCAATGTAGTCGACATGTCGAATCGCTCTCCTCGTGATCACAAATAAAGACAGGCCTCCGCACTTTCCGCGGCTCCTGTCTTTTCCTAATTTAAAAATCAATTAAGCCGACGCTAATTTGCAATGCCTCATCGACTTTGCGCATCGTGTCGTCTTCCAGATGCGTGATTTTATCGGTTAGCCGCTGCTTATCGATGGTTCGAATCTGCTCTAGCAAGATGACCGAATCGCGCTCCATCCCGTGAGATTTCGCTTCGATCTCCACGTGGGTGGGCAGCTTCGCCTTCTGGATTTGCGCCGTGATGGCGGCCACGATCACCGTAGGACTGAACCTGTTGCCAATATCGTTCTGGATCACCAGCACGGGGCGTACGCCGCCTTGTTCCGAGCCGACGACCGGAGACAAATCCGCATAGTATACATCCCCGCGTTTAACGATCAATCGTTACACCCCGCTTACGAGGCGACCGAGTGATCTTTCGGCGTCTTCTTCGGCTTGGAACGCTTCAGAAGCCATATGGAGGTTAATCTTGGCCATTTCTAGATAGCCGCGTTGCATGGCGTCTCGAATCAAGCGTTTCTTGCGGTCCACCAGGTAAACTTTCATCGCCTGGCGAATGATTTCGCTGCGATTCGTGTTTTCTTTCGCCACGACAAAATCGACTTCGCGCAGCAAATGATCAGGAAGACTGATCATAATCCGTTTCGTATTGTGAAGATTGGCCACCGAACAGACACCCCCAAAGGTTTTCCAGCACGCAACCTAATTCCCAGTATGCATGAGACGGATGCGAAATATACGAATCCTCTCGTAACCATTCTAGATATATAACTTACTTTCCTGCCCGATGACGATAATTTTAGTCACCCAAATGATACCAGTAACGGATTCGTGACGGCAACTGTCCGGCCGTCTTGCTTATAGACGCGCGGAACTCTCGCGGCTAACATGCAGGTTACTTCGTAATTGATCGTTCCGAGTTTGTCTGCGATCTCCTCCACGGAGATGCTCGCATCGCCTTGACGCCCGATCAATACCGCTTCTTCGCCCGGCTCTACGGCAGTATCGCCAGACTTAACCGCATCGTCCAGCCGGATCATGCACTGGTCCATGCAGATCGAGCCCAGCACCGGTACCCGGTTGCCTCGTACGAGCGCCTCCGCTTTGCCTGTCAGCATGCGACTGAAGCCGTCTGCGTAGCCGATCGGCAGCGTGCCGATCGTCTCCTCGCCCTGCGTGAAGTATCTCGTACCGTAGCTGATACCTTCGCCCGCGGTCAATCGCTTGACGTGCACGATCGACGTCTTCAAAGTTAGCACCGGTTCCAACGAGATTCGTTCGCCGTTCACTTCCGTGCTAGGATAATAGCCGTACATACTGATGCCAAGCCTAAGCATACTACCGACATGCTCCGGAAGATCGATGCCCGCCGCGCTATTGCCCGAATGGACGATCGAAATTTGTTTGCCGCTGCGCTCCACGTACTTAACGACGCTGGCGAAGCGTTCCGCCTGCATTAACGTATACTGCTTATCGGTCTCGTCCGCGCGCGCGTAATGCGTGTAAAGTCCCTCGATCTCCAATCCGGGAGCGGCGAATGCCCGATCCAAAAATCGTTCGGCTTGCTCCCCGGGAAGAACGCCCAAGCGCCCCATGCCAGAATCTACTTTAACGTGTGCTTTAAGCTTTCTATCCGACGACGGAAGCGCGGCTGCCGCTTCGAGTATGTCATCCCTGTACAATGTTACCGTGATCCCTTGATCTCGCGCGATGCGAAGCCCTTCCGCTGGCGTAAATCCGAGCACCAAGATCGGCGCTTCTATGCCGGCCGCGCGAAGCTGCAACGCCTCGTCGAGGAACGCTACGCCCAAATAATCGATGCCGGCTTGCACGGCTGAGCGTGCCACCTCTACTGCCCCGTGTCCGTATGCGTTTGCTTTAACGGACGCAAGCAAGCGCGTCCCGTGCGGCATATGATCGCGGAACGCTCCGATATTGCTCTCTAGGGCATCGAGGGAAATCTCGGCCACTGTCGGCCGGTAATAGCTGTCCACGGACCGCTCACCTTCCCTGCTGCTGATGCTACAATAAAGTAATGTTAACGGGAGGCGGCGCACCTGTCAACGCTCGCGGCGCAGGCAACCGTTTCCTATCCTGGGAGCCCCGGTACGCAAAGAGGCCGATCTGCTTGCGATCGGCCTCCATTCGGCATGATTTATTTACCAGACGTCTCATCCATAGATTGCGCGATCTTCACCATATCCGCTGGCTCGAGATCGGCGCTGATCAGCCTGTATTCGGTACCGTTATAGGTCCAGGTCAGTGAATTCGTCTCGCCTTGGACGAGGAGGCCCATCGTGAATCCGAGATCGACGGACAACCCTTTCATGAGCGATACGGCTTCGTCTCTGGATACCATCTCGAGAATCGTGAAGTCGTAAGCGCCGGAGTACCGCAGCATGACGCCCATGTTCTCGCCAAGCTGAATGTCCGAAGGTTGTTCGAGCAATTGCACGCCGACCGGCAACGCTTCTTGATCCGGTTCGACGATCGTTACGCTCTCTTGAGGCGTCGCGGTCGTAGGGTCGTCTTGTTGTCCCGTCGTTTGGTTGTCCGGAGAAGCATCCGGCGCGTTGGAAGCATCCGGCTGACCGTTGCTGTCGGGGCTTGGGCTTTGTCCGGCGGAATCGGATGGCTTAGCCTTCGGTCCGTCCATGTTCTGATTCATATCGAACGCCGAGTTTTCGAACTTCGTGCCGAATTCGAACGTGTCGAACGTAACTTCGACCATTTTTTGCGCGTTCGTGTCGGTTACTTCTACGTGTCTCGGTTTGTACGTATCCTGATCGAGCCAAATTTTCTGCCTAGCGAACGAACCGTTCTGATAATTGGCGGCCATAACGTCGAACACGTACGCGTCCTTATCGGTCGTGAACTGCCTGGAGTTATCCATCACGATGCTTTGGATGAGCGTCTGGTACAAGTACACTTGGCCTTGGTTTTTCGGCCAGTCGCTTTGGAACCGGTAGCTCTTGTTCAGTTGAGGCGTGAGGACGAACACTCCTTCGTTGTTGCGAAGGACGATTTGCGTAATGTCGCGCTTCTCGTTAGTTAGCGAAATCCGATAGTAGTCCGGCTTCTGGTACCATACTTCCACTTTGTACGTCTGCGGCTGCTGTCCCGTATGTAAGGTCATTGTGCCGCTGCCTTGATAGCTTTCCATCTTGCTGACTACTTTGTCCAGGTCCTTGACGATCGAATCCGCATTCTTGCCCCCGCAACCCGCTAACACGACGGTCATGAGTAGGGCAAGAGCGGTGATCCATGTAATCCGGCGACGCATGCGATCCACCCCTCTGCACATTGGTTAATCCATGGTTCATGCATATGAGGGGACTTGGACGATTATGCAGACGAGTTCCGGCTTGGTCACAAACTTAAACGTCTCCCCCGCTCGATCTCATCGCCTGAACGAAGGTTTCCAGTTCTTCCGCGGGCAACGGCTTGCTGAAGTAATACCCTTGTATATCCTCGCATCCGTTCTCCAGAAGCAGCTTGAGCTGTTCCTTCGTCTCCACGCCTTCCGCAATTACGTTCATCTTGAGATGGCGAGCCATGGAAATAATCGTCTCGACGATCGCGCGGTCGTCCTCGCTCTCCGTAATCTCTTGAATGAACGTACGATCGATCTTAAGCCGTTCGATCGGGAACATGCGCAAGTAACTAAGCGAGCTGTATCCGGTTCCGAAGTCGTCCAGGCTGAGGTGAATGCCCATCTCCGTCAACTCGTTCAAAATCGGGCTTGAACGCGAGGCGTCCATCATGACGCTTTCCGTGATTTCCAGCTCCAAATACGAAGGATCGAGCTCCGTCTCCCGCAAAATTTCCGCGACCTGTTCGACTAGTCCGTCATCCAAAAATTGCTGCGAGGATAAATTCACGGATACCGGAATTCGCCAGCCGTATTGCGATTGCCATTGCTTCATTTGCCGGCAAGCTTCCCGCATCGTCCATTCGCCGATCTCCCCGATAATGCCGGCCTCTTCGGCTACCGGAATGAATTGGCCCGGAGGGACGAGTCCCTTCTCCGCGTGCTTCCACCTTAACAGCGCTTCGACACCGATAATGCGGTCTTGGCGCGCATTTATTTGCGGCTGGTAATGGAGGACGAGCTCGTTGCGCTCGATCGCTTTGCGCAGATCGCTCTCCAGCTCTATCTTGCTTAGGTGGTGCTCGTCAAGCTGCTCGGAGTAGAAGCGGTAACCGTTCTTCCCTTTGCGCTTTACGTCGTACATCGCGGCGTCCGCCTTTTTTAGCAGATCCTGCACGTTAGCGCCGTGCGCCGGATAGAGCGCGATGCCGACGCTTGCCGACACGTAAAAGTCGTTATCCTTAAGCCGGTACGGAATTTGAATGACGTCGATGATCCGCTCGGCGGCCCGAACGGCAACGGACTCGATAGGATCGCCGTGGCAAATGACCGTGAACTCGTCTCCGCCCATCCGTCCGATCATCAAATTCATCCCGGAAGCCGCATGATGGAGCCGGTCGGTCACTTGCTGGAGGAAGAGATCCCCGTAAGCATGGCCAAGCAAATCGTTAATCAGCTTAAACCTGTCGATATCGATGACCATGACGGCGAAGCGCGAAGCCGACGCCTCGCTGTGCTTGATCGTTTTTTCGAGCGTAAGATTGACCATCCGCCTGTTCGGCAAGCGCGTTAGCTCGTCGTGATAAGCCAGATGCTTGATTTGTTCCTTGGAGCGTTTCTCCTCGGTAACATCCCTAAAGATCAAATAAGTGCCTTTTACTTCGTCGTCGATCGTAACGGGAACGCTCATCGCGTTCAGATGCACTTGCTGGCCGGACAGATGACTTACGACCGTATCCAGCCTTTTCACTTGCGTATCGCGCATCGCCTGAATGAGCCATAAGCGGGCTTTCTCGCGCTTCTCTTCCGCGAATACATCCGCTAAGTCCATGATCGGATGGCCCAAGAACTGTCCCGGGAGTTGTCCAGTAATCGATTGGAACGCGGGGTTTACGTCGATGATGATGCCTTGGATATCGATCGTGACGATACTGTCCGTATGGTTCTCGTATAACGATTTATACCATTTGCCGTGCTCGTATAGCGCATCGTCCTTGCTGGATAGCCGTTTATCGAGAAATACCCCGAGTATCGCGATTGCCAACGCCAAGAACGTCCCCGTGGCAGTGACGTACGCCAGCACTTCTTGATTCATAGCGGCGACGGCGGAAGGTACACCTCCGCTTTCCCTCTGGAAATGAGCGGCAGCCATGCCGGTATAATGCATGCCCGTGATCGCGGCGCCCATGATCAATCCGCTGCCTATTTTATAGAGAACCGCCTTCCACGAATGCGCGCTGCGAAATCTGAAAGCCAGTGCCAGCGCCGCGATCGACGCGATAATGGCTATAACGACGGACAAGGCGAACCAACCCGCGTCGTAATGAATATGTACGTTCATCGCGGCCATCCCGGAATAATGCATCGCAACGATGCCCGCGGCCATCAGTAACCCGCCGATCAAAAGCCGTCTTACCGAGAGATTTTTCGTCCCGACGACTTCCAACGCGACGATGGAAGCCAGTATCGCGACGGCGACGGAAATGACGACCCAAGCGATGTCGTACGATACCGGTTCGGACAAGGTGAACGCCAGCATGCCGACGAAGTGCATCGACCAAATTCCGATGCCCATGAAGGTCGCCCCGCCGACATGCCAAAAAAAGCGGCTTACGCCCGCTTTCGCCGCGCTGACCCTTCCCGCGAAGTCCAACGCGGCATACGAAGCTACCACCGCGATCAAATAGGATACAAGAACGAGCGAATAATTATAGGTACCATGTATGTGCTGCATGAATGCCTCGCCTCTTCAGCCTGACATCGAAGATAATTTCAATAACTCTTGATACAAATATAGCACTTTTATTCGACATAATACGCGAAATAATCAAAGAAAATAGGTTAGTAGCTCTAAAAAAACACCCTCGCCGATTTGGGCAGGGTGCATGGCTGTTTTCGCTAGTTTAGCTAATGCTTTTCATTTTCGCATCCAATGCCAGAAACGCTCGTTTAAGCTCTTCTTTCGGAATGGCCGCATATCGATCCCCGATACTCACTTCGAAGTAGCTTGCCGTATCGCCTACGGCCGACACCCAGGCGGTCAATCCGATTCCCGTCTCCTCGCATAAGGCGCTTAGAGCTGCTTCGAGCTTTTCTTTCGGCGCCTCCGCATGCACGTGAAACATATTGGATACCGGAACGAGCGGTTTAGTCGCAATAGAATGGCAGGCGTTGAACAGTTCGGCCAGTTCGACCGCGTCTCGGTAATATTGCTCCATCCTCGCCAGTCGCAGATCGAAGGCTTGATCCGCGCTCAAGATATACGGGTACAAGCTGATCAGATCTCCGCCGTGCCTTCTTTTCCACACTTTCGATAGCGTCGTGAAATCTTGTTCGCCGGCCAAAATCGCCCCGGCGATTCCGCCTAAGCCTTTGTAGAAAGAAACGTAGACGCTGTCGAACAAACTGCATATTTCGGATGCCGACTTGCCGTAATACGGTAAAACTTCGAACAACCGGGCGCCGTCCAGATGCAACTTAATCCCTTTGCTTCGGCAATGCGCGGAGATGGCTTCAAGCTCCTCGTAGGGCGGCAGCTGGCCTCCGATTTCGCGTTGCGGCAGTTCGAGCAGCAAGCAAGCGACATCGTCTTTCATCCGCAATACGTCTTCCAACCGGATCGTCCTGTCTTTGTCCGCGATCAGCACGGATTCGATGCGGTGAAGCTCTTTGAGACCGCCCTGTTCGTGGATTTCCAAGTGGCTGAGCGGATGGTATGCCACCTTATGAATACCTTGCCGGTCGCACCATATTCTTAATGCGATTTGCTGCGCCATCGTCCCGCTCGGGAAAAACACCGCCGATGGTTTGCCAAGAAGCCTCGCGATTTTGGCTTCGAAATCTTCGATCAGCTTGCCCCCGCCATAAATATCGCTTTCCATGTTACCGTCTACGTCCATAATAGCGTCTTTCAATACTTGTATATTCCGTCTGCTATTCCCGGAAACTTGATATTTCGTGTTGTAAAAAGCGTCCAAGAGCGATAAGTTTCCGTTCATCTGATCGTTCGTTCCCTTCCGTGCGAAGTATCGTTGAAAAATAATCTTGTCTCAGTGTAGCGCATTGGCGCGGCGTTCTCAAACCCATCTTTCTCCAAAATTATTATTGACAATGAAAATCATTCTCAATATAATCGGTTTGTGTAATTGAGATTGATTTTCATTATTATTTAGGAGAGTGGTATCGTGTTTCACAAAGGAATCATCCGTCTATTACTCGCTGCAGCTCTAATAGCTCCGCTTGCGATCGGCACTAGCCAACCCGCAAAAGCCGCAAGCCCCGAAATAAAAGTGACGTTGGACGGCAAAGCAGTATCGCTGGACAACGCGCCTCGCATCGTCAAAGGCACAACTCTCGTCCCTTATGCAGGAATCGTGAAAGCGCTTGGCGGTACGGCTTCATGGGATAGCAAAACAAAGACGGTTACCGCGGTTCGCGGCGACACGACCGTCAAGGTGACGATCGGATCGAAAACCGCATACATAAACGGAGCGAGCACGACGCTGAACGCCGCTCCCCTGCTCGTCGACAACAAAGCGTACGTCCCGCTTCGCCTCCTATCGGAATCGTTCGGCAAATGGGTCTCATATACTCAATCTAGCTCGACTGTCGCGATCACCAGCACGCTAACCGTCAATACGAGCACCGGTCCTTTCACTTTGAAAGCTAAACCTAAGCGGATTGCGACGTTGTCCTCCTCCGACACGGAAATCATCTATGCGCTCGGCGGCACGGTCGTCGGACGCCCGACTGCGCTCGGACCGGTCCTGCCTGCCGAGGCGGCAAACGTGCCGGAAATCGGCAGCACGCACGGCATCCTGTTCGAAAATCTCGCCGCGACGAAACCGGAGCTCGTCATTGCAAGCCCGGCGCTTGCCACGCAAAAAGCGACGATCGAGAAGCTCGGAGCGCAAGTGTTGTTCAATTCGCACAATACGTTCACGGAAATTCAAGCGTCCATCCAACTCTACGGCCGCGTGCTCGGCCAAGAAGCGAAAGCCGCGCAATTGATCAAGTTCATGGACGCGTCCGTTGCTTCGCTCGTCAAACCGAAAGTCGCTCCGAAAGCTTTAATCGTCTATGGCGCGCCGGGCAGCTTTGTCGTCGCGCTGCCGACCAGCTACCCAGGCAACTTCTTGGAACTGGCCGGCGGCACGAACGTTGCCTCCAACTTCCCTAAGATGGATACGATGCCGCAATACGCGGAGCTCAGCCTTGAGCGCATCGTCGCGGCAAACCCGGATATTATTCTGTTCATCGCTCACGGCGATGCCGCTGAAGTTAAAAGCAGCTTCAAAAAGGAATTCGAAACCAATGATGCATGGAAAAACTTAACCGCCGTGAAAAACGACAATTTCGAAGTTTTGCCGTCGGAGCTGTTCACCGTGAATCCCGGCATCAGAGCCCCTCAAGCGATCGAGGCGATGAATAAGCTGCTGCTTCAGGCGAAATAACGAATGGAAGCCACTACCACAGTTGCTTCTCGGTCGCCCGCGCAACGAAAGACGCGTTCGTCGAAGCTCGCCCGTAACACTTCGCTGTTAATCGCGGCCGTCGCCTTACTGTTGCTCGTTGCGCTCCTCTCGCTCATGACAGGCGCGATCTCGATACCTGCGCATGACGTATGGACCGCGCTCTTCCATGCGGACGATTCGGAAGCTAGACAAATCGTATGGAATTTGCGGCTTCCCCGCATATTGACGGGAATGCTCGCCGGCGGTTGTCTTGCGATCTCCGGCGCGTTCCTGCAAGGCATATTCCGCAATCCGCTAGCCGATCCGGGCATTATCGGCGTCTCGGCCGGCGGAGGGCTGGCGGCGGTCGTCATCATGATCTTGTATCCCGCGCAGATCGCTTTTCTGCCGATCTCCGCATTCGGAGGAGCGATCGTCGCGTCGGCGGTCGTCTATCTATTAGCGTGGCGAGGCGGCGCTTCTCCGCTTCGACTCGTGCTCGCCGGCGTCGCGGTTAACTCTTTGCTCGGGGCGGCAATGACCGCCTTGATGATTGTTAACAGCGAGAAAGTGCAATCCGTGTTGCCCTGGATTTCCGGTAGCCTGAACGGCCGAAGCTGGCCGCACTTCGAGACGTTGCTTCCTTACGCGATCGTCGGCGGCATCGCTTCACTCCTGCTGATCAAGCAAGCCAATCTGCTCGTGTTCGGCGACGATGCGGCTAAGCTCCTCGGCAGCCGCGTGGAGATCGGTAGGTTGCTTATCGTCGCGGTATCCGCCTTCTTGGCGGGCGCCGCGATCAGCATCGTCGGGATGGTCGGATTCGTCGGCTTAGTCATGCCGCACATCATCCGGATGGTTTCCGGGAGCGATTATCGCATCCTATTGCCTTTGTCCGCGATCGGAGGAGCTACGCTCGTCATCGCGGCGGATACGGCAGCCCGCAGTTGGTTCGATCCGATCGAATTCCCGGTAGGCATCTTGCTCGCGTTAATCGGCGCGCCGTTCTTCCTCTACTTGCTGCGAAGGGGGTTAGCCCGTTGAGCTCCGCGATTGTCGCTACAGGACTGAAGTACGGCTACCGGCCGACCGAACCGATCGTGAACGGATTCGACCTCAAGGTTAACGCGGGCGAATGGCTCGGGATCGTCGGACCGAACGGCTCCGGCAAGTCGACCGTGCTACGCTTGCTTGCCAAGCTGGCGAAGCCGCAGCAAGGCACCGTTACCATGAACGATCGCGACATGGCCGATATGAGCCGCAAAGCGATCGCCCGGCAATTGACGATGCTTATGCAGATCCAAGAGCCGGGGCTCGACATCACGGTGCGCGATCTTGTCCGCCGTGGACGCAACCCGCACTTGCGCTGGTACGAAGAATGCCGAGGCGAACACGAGACTATCGTCGATTGGGCGTTGCAGGTGACGAGCATGACCAAGCTACAGGAACGATCGTTGCTGGCGTTGTCCGGCGGCGAACGCCAGCGCGCTTGGCTCGCGATGTGTATGGCCCAAACTCCCAGTACGTTATTGCTCGACGAGCCTACGACGTATTTGGATATCGCGCACCAATTGGAATTGATGGAGCTCGTCCGTACTTTGAATCGGCAACAAGGGATTACGGTTATTATGGTGCTTCACGACCTGAATCAAGCCGCGCGTTATTGCGACCGGATCGTCGCGATGAAGCAAGGCAAAATCGTCCGGCAAGGCCAACCGGCCGAATTATTCAAAGCGGACTTCTTCCGCGAAGTGTTCGGCATCGAAGCGAAAGTATATGTAGACGATGGCATACCGGTGTGCCTGCCTTGCGGCGTATCGGCATTACCGTCTCAATCAGGGGAGGAATAGGCTATGGCGGCACTTCCGCAAGAGTTAGTAAGAGCGTTCGTCGGGGCAGCCCATGCGGACTTGGACAAAGTTCAGACTATGTTGGCGCAAGAGCCCGAGTTGCTTCATGCGACTATGAATTGGAACGGCGGGGATTGGGAGACGGCGCTAGGCGCGGCCGCTCACGTCGGGCGGCGCGATATCGCGGAGTGGCTGCTGAGCCAGGGCGCTAGGCTTGATCTATTCGCCGCGGCCATGTTAGGCGAGCTTGGAATCGTCCGTTCGGCGCTCTCTCGATATCCGTCGTTGCTGCATGCGAAAGGCCCTCATGGCATTCCGCTTCTGCAACACGCGCTAATGGGCGGAGCACAAGCGAAGGAAGTCGTTACTTATTTGAAATCACTTTATCCCGCGGAAGAGAAAGGAAGTTCGAACATGATCGTAGTCGAAAACCGCATCGAGGTACGCACCGGCTTCGCCGAAGCCGTAATGGAACGTTTCCGGACGCCGAAGAGCGTGCACACGTTCCCTGGATTCGTCCGGATGGACGTCCTGCACGCCGCGACTTCCGAAGGAACCGAAGAAATTCGGGTATGCACGACTTGGGAGAAGGAAGAACATTTCCAAGCTTGGGCGAACAGCGATTCGTTCCGTCATGCCCACGCGCGCCGCGCGGAAGCGTCCGTGCAAGAGTCGGAACAGTCTGCTAAGCCAAACCACGGTCACGGTCACGGACATGGGCATGGTCACGGAGCGGCGGCTGCTGGCGAAGCCGCCAACGGACCGATCGTCGGCAACAAGGTGACGATCTATCAAGTCGTCGCCTCGCACTTGCCGGAGCAGAAAACTACGGAGCAAGTTGCTCAATAACCGATTAGACGCATCGCCGAAGAGAGGCCTATCCAAGGCCTCTCTTCTTGTCTTTACAGTTTAGTCAGCTTAATCGAAACACACATAAAAGAAGCCCGCCGCGTAAGCGGCGAGCCCTGTTTCATTCTGTAAGTCAAATCAAATAGAGAACGATTCATGCGGCTCTGTCGACCGTTAAGGCAGCTCGATCGCCACTTCGCGACGGGCTTCCGCCGAGCGTAGCACGCCGTCGATAATCGCTTGCTGGATAAGAATTTGCTCGCCTGGAATCGGTGCCGGACGTCCGTCTCTCACCGCTTCGGCGAAGTCTCTTACTTTCTCGTCGAACAAATTAAGCTGATGCCCGATAAGCGGGATCGGCGTATTCGTATGTCCGCCGTATTCGTCGTGGAACAGCGTGATCGATCCGACCGAGCCGTCCCATACGCCGGACCAAGGACCGCTGCCTGCCGGCGTTACTTTAAGCCCCGCGTCCGTGCCGAGGAACATCGTCGCGCCGAGCGTATCCATGTGCATCGCCCACGAAATTTTGAATTGGAGCACGAGATCGTTCTCGAAGCGGACCATCGCCACGCCGAAGTCCTCGACCTCGAACTTGCTCGCCTCGCGATGATAGAGCGGGTTCGTGCCGAAATGATTCGACGTGAACGACGATACGGTGATCGGTCTCGGATACCCCATTGCATTAAGCGCCATGTCGAGCGAATAACAACCGATATCGGCCATCGCGCCCGCCCCGGCCAGCTGCTTGCTGATGAACGTGCCGCCCGGCATCCCGCGACGGCGTCCGCCGCCCGTCTCCGCGTAGTACACTTTGCCGAGGCGTCCGGATTGAACGATCTGTTGCAGCAGCTTCATGTTCGGATCGTAACGAGGCTGGAAACCGATCGTCAGCATGTTGCCCGTATCGCGAGCGACCTGGGTCATCTCCAGCGCTTCTTGGAACGTAACGGACATCGGCTTCTCGAGCAGCACTTGCTTGCCCGCGCGAAGCGCGTCGACGGTTGTGACGTGGTGGGAGACGTTAGGCGTACAAATACTTACCGCGTCCAGCTCTTGTTCAAGCAGCAGCTTGTGTCCGTCGTAGGCTGCGGCGCCCGTAAGCTTCTCGGCTTCTACGAATTGCTGCGCTTTGCCCGGAATGACGTCCGCTACGGCGACGATCTCTACAAAAGGAAGCTTACGATAAGCCGAGACGTGCGCTCTGGCAATGCCTCCGCTCCCGATAATGCCGATTCTCAACTGTTTACTCATGTGCTCTCTCCCTCTCCCTTTCCGTCTCGGCCGATGCCGCATGCATGCGGCGGTAGACGGACGGCGTAACCTCGAATTTATTTTTGAACACCGGATATAAGTAGTTCGGATTCGCGTAACCGTGCTCTACCGCGATCTCCTCGATCGCCTTATCGGTCTGAATCAACTCGGAGCAAATTAGAGTCAACCTCACATGCTCGAGGTAATCCCGGAACGTCGTCTGTCCTTCGCTGCGGAAAATACGCTGAAGCTGCCTAGGGCTGACGTTAATTCTGTCCGCGACTTGCTCCAAGCTGATCGGCATGCTCTCGTTATCGCGAATGTATTGCGTCGCCATCTGGTAACGGTGGAAGTTCATATCCCGCTCCGGTATGCCGCGCTGAACGGAACGATTGTCGAACACCCGCACCGAGCGAAGCAAAATCTGAACGATCGCCTGCTTGATCTGCGTATAGTAGCCGAGCGGTTGCTCTTCCCAAGCACGATAAGCTTCCAGAAACCCGTTCATCGCGTTGAACCGGTCAGCCATGGGCATACCGGGCATGGCCCGTATCGCGGCTATGCACTCCTTCGCTTCCTCGACTTCCAGCGCGTCTCCCCAGTTCAGCCCCGTTTCGGGATTGTCATCTATCAGGGCAAAATCGCAATGCAGGCATAACTCGTCCATCGGGTCGTCGGGATCCGATTCCTGGTAGTGGACGACATCCGGCCCTGTTAGATAGAACAGCCCCTCGTGCAAGTCGTACGTCTGATCGCGGATAATGACTTTGCCCTTCCCTTTCGGGATGAAGTGGAACTCGAACTCCGAATGCTTATGGAAATTAACGATATGACCCGGGCTAAAATGAACGAGATGGCAGCGGAGCACCCGAATGCGATAACCGCCCCAGCGGAACTGCAAATCCAGCCGATCCAACGCGTAGGGCTTCTTGTCCATTCGCGCGTAGGGAAACGGGCTGGCGCTGCTTGCCGGCTTCCGGTCCTTCTTCTTGGCGTTATCCAGCTCGTTGTCCATGGGCTTCGCTCCTTCTCGAATTCTATGCGCCGGGTAGTTCTCTATTGCAGCTCGCTGATCTCTATCGCGCGTCCGGAGCGGTTAGACAAATTCGAAGCTTCCATCAGCCTCGTCAAATCTACGGCGATCTCGATATTGTCGGTCGCTTCCGTATCGTTCTGAACGTGCTGTACCCATTGGTCTAACGCCGACGGATCCTCGCTCGGCAATTCGATCTGGCTCCAGCCTCCGTCTCTGTTGCTCCGCACGTGCAGCTTGCCGTCCGAGAAGCCGTACAGCAACGTCCCCTCCGTACCGTGAAGCTCGATCGAGAATGGAGAGTGGCTGTTTACGAAGCCCGCTTCGACAATGCCGACCGCGCCGCTCGCGTATTTCAGAATGGATACCGCGTTGTCTTCGACTTCGCGTCCCGTAACATAGCCGAAAGTCGCGCTAACCGATTCCGGCATGCCCAGAAACCGACGGACAAGATACATCGGATGACAGCCCAAATCGATGAGCGCGCCTCCGGCGCATTGTTCCAGCGAGTAAAAATGTTCCGGCAACCAGTTCGCGATACCGCCGTTATGAGACAATCTCACGCGCGCCAACGTCAATTGGCCTAGCGCTCCCCCGTTAACGACCTCTTGAATCGCCTTTGTCATATTTTTGTAGAGCCACGGCAACGATACCGTCAGCTTAACGCCTGCTTCCTTAACCGCGCTCACGATGTCGCGTACTTCCGCGTACGTAGGAGCCACGACCTTCTCCGTGAAAATGTGTTTGCCCGCCCGAGCCGCCTTGACCATCACCTCGCGGTGAATGTTGGTCGGTGCGTCGACTACGACCGCGTCTATATCTTCGCGCGCGAGCAAGTCGTCGAGCGACGCGATGAACGGCACGCCGTATTTGTCCGCCTTAGCAGCGCCGCGCGCCGCGTCTTCATCCCAGATCGCCGCGATTTCCGTATCGGGATTGCCTAGCACTTGACGAGTATAATCCTCCGCGTGCACGTGCCAATAGCTCAACATGCCTATCCGAATCAAAGCGCTCACCTCATCTTTAAATATACGACACAAGGACAACATAACACAGCGCTTTAATCATTTTTAATGCGAAATCGTGTCATTCTGACTATGAAATTACGACAACTTGCTTGCATGTTGAGGACGCGATACGATGGATAAGAAGATATAGGCCGACCACGCCGAAGGAGATGGCTCGATGCACGACCTGAAGAATACGATTCAAGAGAAGATTAGCGCCTACGCGCCGAAGCTGAAGGAGATCGCCGGCTTCATAGGCGCGCATCCGGAGCTCGGACACGAGGAAGTCCAAGCTTCCGCCATGCTTACGGCCGAGCTTGAATCGCTCGGCTATACGGTCGAGCGCGGCACACTAGGCTTACATACCGCATTCATCGCGGAATACCGCTCCGCCAAGCCTGGACCGATCGTCGCCTTGCTCGCCGAATACGACGCGTTGCCGGAGCTCGGACATGCTTGCGGTCACCACCTCATTTGCACGATGACGCTCGGCGCGGCAGCCGGATTGCGGGCGGTAGCCGATGAAGCCGGAGGAACGATTCGCGTCTACGGCACGCCCGCGGAGGAGACGAAAGGCGCGAAAGTGGATATGGCCGCAGCCGGGCTGTTCGACGATTGCGATGTCGCCCTCATGGCGCATCCCTATCACCGCCACGAGCGTTCGGGCAGCTCGCTGTCCATGGACGCTTTGCAATTCGAATTCCACGGCAAAGCAGCCCATGCCGCAGCCAATCCCGATCTAGGCGTCAATGCGCTCGATGCCGTCATTCAGCTGTTCAACGGCGTTGCCGCGCTACGTCAGCAGACGCGCAGCGATACGCGCATTCACGGCATTATCAACGCCGGCGGACAGGCACCGAACATTATTCCGGATTATACGTCCGCGCAATTTTACGTCCGTTCGGCATCGCGCGCCTACACCGACAAGCTGTCCCGCAAAGTGAAAGCTTGCGCGGACGCCGCCGCGCTATCGACCGGCTGCACGGTTACCGTCAGCAATTACGAATACTCGTACGACGAGCTGCGCACGAACGAAGCGTTATCCGCCGTCTTCACCGCTAATTTGCTCGAAGCAGGCATCGCTCCGGAACATATCCACGATGCCGAAGATCATGGCTCGCTCGATCTCGGTAACGTATCGCTTAGATGTCCGGCGATCCATCCGTTCATACAGGTCGTCGATCAGCCATACAACCTGCATACGGTAGAGTTCCGCGATGCCGCCCAACTGGCGCCCGCGTACGACGCGATGGCGTTTGGCGCGAAGATGCTGGCGTTAACGGCGCTCGAGGTGCTTATCGACGCAGCATTGCTCGCCCGCATTCGGGAGGAGTTCGCCGCGAGCCGCAAATAATACAAAAACCCGCGCTTCCGTAATCCGGAGCGCGGGTTATATTTTATACCGGTCTAGTTTCTAATCTTCGTTGCCCTGCCTGGTAGAAATACGACGCGCTCAAGACGATGCAGCCCATAAAGAGGAATAACGTCGTTCCCCCGTAAGCGTCCAACAAAAACCCGCCTAGCATAGGACCGATGAATTGACCGAAGTTACCGAGTGACTGTGCCCCGTAATACGTCCCCCTTAGCCCTTCCGGCGCAAGCTTGTCCATCAGCAACGTCCCCGCCGGATAGTTCAAAATCTCGCCCATCGTGAACACGATCATCGAGACGACAAGAGCTACCCAGCTTCCCGATATAGCGAAACCTATCAATCCGGCCGCGAATAACACGTTGCCTACATGAATGGATTTGATCGGCGCATACTTCTCAGCCCACGAAGACAACGGAATTTGCAACGTGACGACGGTTAACGCGTTCGCGCTCATGAGCATCGCGAACAGGTGGACGCCCTGCTTGAAGTTGCCCTCCACGAACTGGGACAATGTGACGGTCATTTGACAGTAGGCGATTCCGACGACGATCGCGCCGAGCAGGAACAGTCTCAACACGCGATCCCGGCGAATGACATCCCATGCCGAAGCAATCGTTACGCTCGCTTTTTTCGCGCCTTCGATTTTACGAATGCCGAACGACAGGAACAACGAATACAGAATGATACCATAGAGTACGTAGATCGAACCGGTCACTAAAAACGGCAACGAACCGTTTCCTACCCCCAACCATGCGCCAAGCATCGGCCCTACGGCTACGCCGATATTCGCCGCCATATACCGCATCGAGAAGACGCGAAAACGTTTCTCGGGCTCGGTCAAGTCAGCCATCAGCGCTTGCGCGACCGGCTCGAACCAGGAGCGGCACAATCCGTTCGTAAGGTTCAGAAGTAAAAACAAGACGGGCTGGTTAGCAATCGAGAAGCCGAAAAACACGAAGCTCCACAGCACTAAAGCGGTGAACATGATCGTTCGTCTACCGAACCTGTCGGACAAGGCGCCTCCGAAAAATCCGCCGACCGTGCCAGCGAGCGGACCGGCTCCCGCTACGACGCCGATCATCATCGGGCTCATATCCGTCGTGTTCGCCAAATACAACGCTAGGAACGGCAAGCTCATCGAAGAAGCGATTCTCGATAAACCATGGCCGACGATTAACGTAAGGACGATCGGATGATACGCTTGCAACAATCGCATTCGGTTCATAGGTGCTCATCTCCGGTGTTCGATCATAATGATAAAGCCGAGTTATGTAGATTGGCAAATTATACACCCAGCCGAGCCCCTTGAACATAACAGTAAATAATAGAAAAAAAGCTTTCCCGGGTGCACTCCGGGAAAGCTTTCTTCAATCGTTGCCGATTACATCATGTCCATGCCGCCCATGCCGCCCATGCCGCCAGGCATTCCGCCGGCGCCTTTGTCCTTCTCAGGCTTGTCGGCGATAACCGCTTCGGTCGTCAAGAATACGGCCGCTACGGATGCTGCGTTTTGCAACGCGGAGCGCGTAACTTTAACCGGATCGATGATGCCCGCTTCGAACATGTTGACCCATTCGCCGGTTGCCGCGTTGTAGCCGGTGCCGACCGCTTCTTTCTTCAGACGCTCGACGATAACGGAGCCCTCTTGGCCCGCGTTAGCCGCGATCGTACGGATCGGCTCTTCCAGCGCGCGAAGAATGATGTTGACGCCAGTCTTCTCGTCGCCTTCTGCTTTGACTGCCGCAACAGCGCTGTATACGTTAACGAGCGCCGTTCCGCCGCCGGATACGATACCTTCTTCAACGGCCGCGCGAGTTGCGTTAAGCGCATCCTCGATGCGAAGCTTACGCTCTTTGAGCTCGGTTTCGGTCGCTGCGCCGACTTTGATTACCGCTACGCCGCCGGACAATTTAGCCAGACGCTCTTGCAGCTTCTCGCGGTCGAAGTCCGAAGTCGTTTCTTCGATTTGCGATCTGATTTGGCTAACGCGAGCTTTGATATCAGCCGGATCGCCAGCGCCGTCAACGATGATCGTGTTTTCTTTGGATACGCGAATTTGGCGAGCGGTACCGAGTTGTTGTACGCTCGTTGATTTGAGCTCGAGACCGAGCTCTTCCGTGATCACTTGGCCGCCGGTAAGAGCAGCGATATCTTGCAGCATCGCTTTGCGACGATCGCCGAAGCCAGGCGCTTTAACCGCAACGCAAGTGAACGTGCCGCGCAGACGGTTCACGATCAGCGTAGCTTGCGCTTCGCCTTCGACGTCTTCCGCGATGATCAAGAGCTGCTTGCCGGATTGAACGACTTTCTCAAGCACAGGCAAAATCTCTTGGATGTTCGTGATTTTCTTATCCGTAATCAAGATGTACGGGTTGTCGAGAACAGCGATCATCTTGTCCGTGTCCGTGATCATGTACGGGGAAATGTAGCCGCGATCGAATTGCATCCCTTCGACCACTTCAAGGTCGGTTTGGAAGCCTTTCGATTCTTCGACGGTAATAACGCCGTCTTTGCCGACTTTCTCCATCGCGTCGGCGATCAATTGACCGACTTCGTCGTCCGCGGCGGAAATCGCGGCAACTTGCGCGATGTCGTTACGGCCTTCTACTTGTTTGGAGATCTCTTGCAATTTCTCTACCGCTGCTCTAACCGCTTTGTCGATCCCTTTGCGGATAACCATAGGGTTAGCGCCTGCCGTTACGTTCTTCAAGCCTTCGCGAATCATCGCTTGGGCAAGTACGGTAGCCGTCGTCGTGCCGTCGCCGGCGATGTCGTTCGTCTTGGTCGCTACTTCTTTAACGAGTTGAGCGCCCATGTTCTCGAACGAATCTTCGAGCTCGATTTCTTTGGCGATCGTTACGCCGTCATTCGTGATCAGCGGGGATCCGAATTTTTTCTCCAATACGACGTTACGGCCTTTCGGTCCAAGCGTCACTTTAACAACGTTCGCAAGAGCGTCTACGCCGCGAAGCATCGCGCGGCGAGCATCTTCGCTAAATCTGATTTCCTTAGCCATCGTTATAAGTACCCTCCCTTAAATTCTGAGCTTATGTGCCGTTATACGGCTGTATGAACGATCCGATCCACAGGAAAATTAGCCTACGATCGCGTGGATGTCGCTTTCTTTCATAATCAAGTATTCTTTACCCTCGTACTTGATTTCTGTTCCTGCATATTTGGAGAACAAAACGCGGTCGCCGACTTTAACTTCCAATGCGATCCGTCCGCCGTCTTTGTTCAACGCGCCAACGCCTACAGCGATAATCGTTCCTTCTTGCGGCTTCTCTTTCGCCGTATCCGGCAATACGATTCCGCTAAGCGTCTTTTCTTCTTTCGCGCTTGCTTCTACAAGTACGCGGTCACCCAAAGGTTTGATCATGAAAATAGCCTCCTTCTTAAATAGGTGTTGAGATGGTGTTCTTCACCGTTAGCACTCGATTGTGTTAAGTGCTAATAACCATTTTCTATGATACTTATTTTAGGTGCTGTTTTCAAGTCCCTTTACGTTAATCCGAAATAAAAAAATGCGGATCCGCATCTGCTGCGGACCCGCACCAAGCTGGTACAATTTCCATTGTATCCCAATCGTAGCCGGCTCATTCAATTAGTTGCGTTCGAGACGATCGTTACGTCTTGAAGTTTCCTACCAAGCCTTTCAGTCTGGTAGCCATGTTGCTAAGGCGTTCAGCCGTGCGAGCCATCTCTTCCGTGGACGATAGCTGCTGCTCGGTCATCGCGGATACTTGCTCCGTGAACGAAGCCGTCTCTTCCGTGATGCGAGCAATGTCTTGGATCGATTGGACGACGGAGGCGCTGCCTGCCGTCATTTGCTCGACGGAGGCGGCAACGTCGACGATGTTGCTGGTCAACTGGCCGACTTTGCCGACGATGTTGCGGAAAGTCTCTTCCGCATTGCGCATGCCGGACACCGCGGAGAACACTTGACCCGCGCTTTGCTCGAACATGGCGGTTACTTTGCCGATATCGCCGGACATCGTGCCGATCGTATCGCCGATTTGAACGGCCGACTGTTGCGTCTGATCCGCGAGCTTGCGAATCTCGCCTGCGACGACCGCGAAACCGCGACCGTGTTCGCCGGCGCGCGCCGCTTCGATTGCCGCGTTAAGCGCAAGCAAGTTCGTCTGGTTCGATACTTCGGATATGTAACCGATAACTTCGCGTACTTGCTCGGATTTGTGATTCAGCCCTCTGACGATTTCCTGAAGCGAACGGAACGCCGTCTCTACTTCGGAAATTTCGGCCGATGTCGTCCTGAGCAGCTCCGAGCCCGCTTCCGCGTTGCTTACCGTCGTCTGCGCCGCGTCGGATACGCCCGTCGTCGTCGAAGCGACTTGATTCAGCCCGTCTAGCGTTTCCTGCATGACGGCCGTAATTTCCTGCGATTGGGCTACTTGCGTCTCGGAGCCGGCAGCTACTTTCTCTACCGCTTTCGATACTTGGCTGCTCACGCGAGCGTTCTCGTTGGCCCCTTGTTGAAGCTGCAGCGCGGAGGCCGCAAGCTCTGCCGTGCTCTCCCGGAACTCTTTCATCGTCTTCTGCAGCCCGTCGAGCATCTGGTTTGCCGCGTTCGCGAGATCGCCGATCTCGTCCGAAGCGTTAACGTGAATTCTCCGGGTCAAATCACCGCCCGAAGAAGCGATATTACGAAGCGCGGACGTAACGTGGCCGATCGATCCGGACAAATTGCGCGTAAGCCACAGAGTTCCGAAACCGCTAAGCCCTGCGATCGCGACGAAAATAATAATGAGCTCAGTGAACAACGCGCCGTGTTCCGACATTTTCACGCCCGACACGATCAAGATGAACCCGATAACCAACAACAATACGATACCCGCGTAGCCGATCGCCAATTTACGACCTATTGTCATATTGCGCATGTGCCCATTCCTCCTGATTAGCTCCTGAAAGCCCTTTCTTGGATAGATTGTATCATAAATTTGCCTATTGGCATATCGAAATTTGGCACATTCTGTTGTTAATCAGGGCGGAGTCCGAACGATGGTTCATACTCCGAATCAGGACTCGGAAAGCTTGGCTTCTCTAGCCTCGCGGGCCGCGATACGCTTGCGATAAGCCGCTCTGGACAATAGTACGCTTAGTTCGTACAGCAGAATAAGCGGGATCGCCACCAGCAAATCCGAGATCGCGTCAGGGGGCGTGATCGTCACCCCGATAAAGGCCATAATGAACCAAGCTACGCGGCGCATTTTGACTAACAGGAACGGATTCAATATCCCGATTCGCGTCAGGAACAAGATGACGAGCGGCAATTCGAACAACAGCGAGATCGGCAACAAGATATTGAACAAGAAGTCGAAATACTGCGTCACGCCGTACGTCTCGCTCAGGCCCATGCTTTTCGTAACTTTGGCGGTAAATAAATAAGCCATCGGAAAGACGACGTAATAGGCGAACGACAATCCGAGCAGGAACATGAACAACGCCCCGGGCACGTATCGAAGCGTCGCCTTCTGTTCTTGTCTGCCAAGCGCTGGTTTAACGAACGACCATAATTGGAAGATAGCGAACGGGAGAGCGACGATCAGAGAGATCAGAATGGCGAACTTCATATATAGCCCGATCGCATCCCATGGGGAGAACACGTGCAGATCGAGATTGTCGACCGGCGCCGCCGCGACGAAATAATCGAAAGCCGGCTTAGCGCCGAACAATCCCCCGACGAGCCCGAGGACGAAAACGACGAGTATGTAGATTATCCTTTTGCGCAGCTCGCCCAGATGGTCCGTTATCGGCATCCATTCGTCATCGCGCTGGGCTTCTGGGGTTTGATTCATGTCTGGCTTCCTCCATGCGACAAGAGGGCTGCCCCGTTCGCAGTAGATTTACTGCTTGAGAGACAGCCCCTGCTCGTATGCTTGAAATATCGGTTACTCCGGAAGACGGCGTTCGACTTTCGGCAGTTCGTCTACCTGCGGGGTGACATCCACGCGGCTAGCGTTAGCCGTGCGTTGCTCCTTAGGCTCTTCCATGAGATCGTTGGCGCCCTTCTTGAATTCGCGAAGCGTCTTGCCGAACGCGCGACCCAATTCAGGCAGCTTATTCGGTCCGAACAACAACAGGGCGATCAACACGAGCAAAATAATACCTGAAGCTCCAATACCGGACATATCCCTTACCTCCGTTCATAATCTCGTTGTACTCCATTGAATGGCGCGTATTCAGTTAACGATACAGTCCACCATAGCCCATACCGACGATATCTTCTTTAACGATCGTATCTCCTGCCAATATACGCGGCAACAACACATCGAATGACGTATAAGGATCGTGCATGACGCATCCGGGCAAGCCGAAAATCGGCACGCCGCGCAAATAGCCTATCAGCAGCATGGATCCTGGCAGCATCGGCGTTCCGTAGCTGACGATATCCGTACCCGCGGCCGCGATGGCCCCCGGCGTACGATCGTCCGGATCGACCGACATCCCGCCCGTCACAAGTATCATATCATACCCTTGATGCAGGAAATAGTGAATATCCTTGACAATTGTTTGTCTATCGTCAGGGACGAAACGTTGCTCGGCGACTTCGGAACCGAGCGCTTCTAGCTTCGCGCGCACGGCGGGTCCGAACTTGTCGACGATGCGCCCGGTGAATACTTCCGTACCCGTCGTCAGCAAGCCCGCTTTCATCGGACGGAGCGGACGCACGCGGATCGGGTACGCGCCGTGCCGCTCGCGGTAGCGCTCCGCGATCCGTTCTACCGCTTGCACCTTGAGCTCCGGAACGATCAGCGGAATCGCGCGCGTTGCCGCGACCGTATCGCCAGGTTGCACGACTCGATGAGTCGTTACCGACGCCAGCGCGATGTCGCTTAGCCGGTTAATCTCGTCCACGACTTCGCGGTCTATGCAAGCCAGCCCTTGGATACTCGACTTAAGCGCGACTTTGCCTTCATGCGGTTCCCCATATACCGTATGTTCGCCGCCTAAAGCGATCGCCATACGATGCGCCGCGTCGTCCTCGTGAAGATCGGTCGCCGCAAGCTCGATGACGTACAAATTTTCTTTGCCGATATCTTTCAGCCTCGAAATGTCCTCCGGCGCGACCACATGCCCTTTGCGGAACAACCTGCCTTTGAACTGCCCGGGCAAGATCTGCGTCAGGTCATGCGCAAGCACCATGCCGATCGCGTCTTCCGTTCTGACCTCGCGAACGAACGAATCGCTGATGCGAGTCGTCCGCGACTCCGACTGCGGCGAAGGATCGAAAGCGTCCGCCATCAGGCTTTGTCCTTTCGCATGCCCTTGACCAGTTCCAAGGCTTCGGGCAGCATATCCATCACGGCCATAAGATGCTCGCTTACGCCTTTAGGATCGCCGGGCAAATTCAAGATCAACGTATTGCCGCGGATCGCGCATACGCCCCGGAACAGCATCCCTTTGCGGGAACGTTGCATCTCCGCGGCGCGCATCGCTTCCGCCATGCCGGGAACGACGCGCTCGGCGATCATCAAGGTAGCTTCCGGCGTTACGTCCCGCAGTCCCAGTCCCGTACCGCCCGTAGTCAATACCAGATCGGCCTGGAAATAATCCGCCATCTCGATTAGCGCGGCGCGAATTTCGTCCTGATCGTCGGGCACGATCCGATAATCGACGATATCGCCGCCGATCTCTTCCTCCACCAGCTCCCGAACCACCTGGGCGCTCGTATCTTCCCGTTCCCCGCGCGAGCCTTTGTCGCTTGCTGTAAGTAGGGCGACTTTCCAACGCATATTTCTACCCCCGCTCCCCTGAATACGGCTTCCTATTGGCCTTGTCTTACCGCGTTCGCGGCGTAATCCCCGCTCTTGCCGCCGGTTTTGACCAGCAGCGCGATAGGACCGATGACCATATCTTTCTGCAGCGCTTTACACATATCGTAGACCGTCAAAGCTGCGGCGGATACGGCGGTCAAAGCCTCCATCTCCACGCCCGTCTTGCCGGTCGTCTTCACCTCTGCCTGTATGTAGAGCGTATCCGTGCCATTGTCGGAGAACGTTAGGTTAACCCCGGTAAGCGGCAACGGATGGCACATCGGAATCCAATCCGACGTCCGCTTGGCGGCTTGGATGCCCGCGATCTGCGCGACCGCCAGCACGTCGCCTTTGGCGACCGTGCCTTCCCGAATTCTGTTCAGCGTATCCGGCGCCATCGTCACCTGGCCTTGCGCGACCGCGACTCTGGCGGTAACGGGTTTATCCGTCACGTCTACCATGATCGCCCTGCCCTGCTCGTTAAAATGCGTCAAACGATCGTTCCCGTTCGATTGCGTCATGCCTCTAATCTCCTTCCGTCAGCCGTCCTTGTCGCCAAACCAACGGATCGTTGCCTCCGTCGCCAGCGCGTTCAACCGCAAATCGTGCGGTTCAGACGGAAGCACCGCCTCGATCACCTGGTTCTCGTAGGCAAATCCGACCCAAAGGACGGGCGATGAGCCATACTCGTGCAGCCTCTCGTATAAGCGGTCATAATAACCGCCGCCATAGCCGAGTCTGCCGCCTTGTTCGTTGAAGGCTAGCCCCGGCACAAGTACGAGATCCGGCGAATTCGCCATATCGTATAAGGCCGTACTCGCGGGATCCGGCTCGGGTACGCCCCAGCGTCCGGAAATCCAGCTAGACAATGCTTCGACTTGCCTTAACTCCATTCCTTCTCCGTTTGGCAAAATTCTTGGAGCGACGAGCCGATCGCCGTTCGCCAAGCAGCTTGCGATAAGCTCGGCCGGGTCGGCTTCCGAGCGAAAAGCAGCGTAGACGCATACGCTGAGAGGGCGGCGCAGCTTCTCGCGCAACGGATTCAGGATGCTCGTATCCGTCCGCTCGCATAATAGCCGGGAACGTTGCTCCCGCTCGCCTGGCGACAGGGAATCCCGGATCGCCCGCATCCGCTTGCGCCACTCGGATTTATTCCACAGCTCGGAACAATCGTCCATAGGCCGCACGCCACCTTCGGAATTTTCACAATAAAAGCTCCTTATATCTTAGCATTTTTCACCTTTTTTCGCCAAACGGCGATCGCTTGGACGATCTTCTTCATTTAAGGTACACTTGGATGGATATATAACCTAAACGATGACTTAAATTTATTTCGACATCATCACTCGGAGGGATTCCTCTTGCTCTTACAAGCGAACGGCATTTCGAAGCATTATGGCATTACCCCTATCCTGGAAGGGATTACGCTGCTCATTAACGAACGCGATCGGATCGGGCTCGTCGGCGTGAACGGCGCTGGCAAGTCGACGCTGCTCAAGGTGCTCGCGGGCGAACTGCGCGCTGATCACGGCTCGGTGTCCAAAGCGAAGGATTTGCGGATCGGCTATCTCGCGCAGAACGGCGGACTGCAAGGGCACCGGACGATTATGGAGGAAATGACGTCCGCGTTCGGGCCGTTGCTGGAGCAGGAAAAGAACCTGCGCGACATGGAGTCCCGCATCGCCGATCCGGCCGAGCTCGAAAACGCGACGCGCTACGAATCTCTGTTGTCCCAGTACGCCGACGCAAGCGAAAAATTCCGCGAAGCTGGCGGCTACGAGATGGGCAACCGGACGCGTAGCGTCTTGCACGGGATGGGCTTCGGCGATTTCGCGCCGGACACCGAGGTCGCCTCGCTCAGCGGCGGCCAGCGCACGCGGCTTGCGTTAGCCAGATTGCTGCTCGTGCAGCCGGAGCTGCTGCTTCTCGACGAGCCGACCAATCATCTGGACATCGATACGTTAACTTGGTTGGAGCAATATTTGCGATCGTACAACGGCGCGATGGTCATCGTTTCCCATGACCGCTATTTCCTGGATGCGATCGTAACGTCGATCGTGGAAATCGAACGGAACGCGGCGACGAGATATACCGGCAACTACAGCCGTTACATGGAATTGAAAGCGGCCGGCTTCGCCCAGCAAATGAAGCTCTATGAAGCGCAGCGCAAAGAGATCGCGCGCATGGAAGACTTCGTGCAGCGCAATCTGGCGCGCGCAACGACGACGCGCCGCGCGCAGAGCAGGCGCAATGCGCTGGAGCGCATCGAGCGGCTCGAGAAGCCGGGAAGCCTAAGACAAGCAAGCTTCTCGTTCTCTACCGAACGGCGGAGCGGCAAGGAAGTGCTGCGCGTCATCAACGCTTCCGCCGCGCCGAAGCCCGATATGACTCCGTTGTTCCGCAACGTGACTTTCGACGCCAAACGCGGAGAAAGGCTTGCGCTGCTCGGACCGAACGGCGTAGGCAAGACGACGCTGCTTCGCGCGTTGATCGATAAGCTGCCGCTGCGTTCGGGAGCCGTCGAGTGGGGCGCGGGCGTATCGATCGGGTATTACGATCAAGAACAACGCGAGCTCAATCCGGACAATACGGTGCTCGAAGAGCTGTGGAGCGCGTTCCCGATGCAGCCAGAAGCCGAAATTCGGACCGTGCTCGGCAACTTCCTTTTCAGCGGAGAAGACGTGCGCAAGAAAGTAAGCTCGTTAAGCGGCGGAGAAAAAGCACGGGTTGCTTTATCAAAGCTGATGCTGCGCAAAGCGAACGTCATGGTCATGGACGAACCGACGAACCATCTCGACCTTATGAGCCGCGAAGTACTGGAAGCCGCGTTGGACGAGTACGACGGCACGCTTCTGTTCGTCTCCCATGACCGCTACTTCCTTAATCGGATCGCGGATCGGATCGTCGAGTTGAACGCTGACGGAGTTCGTCATTTCCTGGGAAATTATGACGAAATGGTCACGAAGAAACAGGAAATGCTGGCGTGGGAAACAACTAATGCAACGTCCGCCCCCTCCTCTGGGTCTACGGCAACTTCATCCGGTCAATCTTCGCAATCAGCTAACGACTACGAAGCGGAGAAGCAACAGAAACGCGAGGAACGGGCGAAGCAACGCAAACGCGAACAAGCCGAAGCCGACATCGCCAAGCTGGAGGAGACGCTCGAAGCGTTGGAGCTGGAGATGGCTTCCCCCGAGCTAGTGACGGATTATATGAAGCTTCGGGAGAAGCAAGCTGAAGTGGATCGAACGAGGGCGACGTTGGATGAAACGTATGCCGTCTGGGAAGCCTTAATGGAAGAGTAACGATTCGGAACGTTTCAAAATAAATGGGTAACAACTTATACACAGCATTGTCCACAGCTTGCGCGTAACTAGGATCAGGGATTTTGTCGAACGGACTCCCTGAAAATGTTGATGCGCAAGCTTTTTTGTCGACAAATGCAGTGACTTGAATAGTTTTCCACCGTTTTATCCACATTGTCCACATTATCCACACAGCCACTGTGAAAAACTCATCCCGTTTTCATGAATCGCCAACCCCTTCGCCCGCAACGGGTTTGGGAGTTTATCCCCGTTATGCACAACAGGTGTGGATAACTTTGTCCACACCTGTTGATTTGGTAATTAGGCATCCGTTACGCTCCATGCCAGCAACGTCGTACTGTCTTTCGTACCGACTTCATGAAGATGGCGCAGAAAATCATCCATACGTTGCTCCAACGCTTGCGGCGTGCCGATTCTCGTCCATTCTTTTATGGCGTCTATATAGGCAATACCGGGTTCCACGAACCCGTCAGTGGCCATCAGGATTACATTGTTCCCTGGCCTCAGCCTCGTTGTCCCCTTCGAATAACAAGGTACCGCGTCATTGAACGTATTCTCGCGCCCGATCCATTCGTAAAAATGACGTTGGTTCAGCATCGTCTGTCCGAACGCCGTAAAATCTGGATGAAGGACGAACAGCATGCAATCCCCGACCGAATACCACCATACGTAACGCCCTTTGCGGCAGACGATCAAGCAGGAACATTCGCCGCGTATACTTTGGGACCGTTCCAAGAACGATTGCGAGCGAAACATCGCATCGACCTTAGCTTCAAGCCCGGTAAAAGTATCCGCTATACCGCCGCGCAAGACGGCTTCTATCTCGTGACGAATATCCGCTATCGCCCGCAGGACTTGCTCTGCGCTCTCACTGGACGTATGCGCGTCGACGACCATTGCGAACTCCCAGCTTCCCTCCGGCGAATTGAGGACAAGCAGCCCATCTTCATTTTTATCCGCGCCTGCGCGGATGTTGCCCCCGTACCTTCCGATAGAGATAGCTCCGAACCGCTCGATATGAGGCTGATCCAAATGCGGCTCGGAGCTTCCCGACCACATGTACATCGTCTCGTTCATAAGAAATACCGTGCCACATATCCGCGAATTCGTGCGCAAAGCGCTTCGATCTGCTCGGAATCACCTCGCGGGGCTTCCGGCGACAACGCTGCCATCATCGGGTTGCGGTAGGTATCCGGGGTCCCCGGATATCTCGGAACGATATGCATGTGAAAATGCGCGACGGCTTCTCCATGTACAAACGCGTATACGTGCTCCGCGGAGGTCATCGTCTTTAGCGCTTGGCTTATCCGATTGGTCCACATGCCTACCGCCGCGGATTCCTCGTCCGTCAATGCCCCTAGTCCCTCGGCATGTCGCTTCGCATCGATCATGAAATACCCGAGATAACCGGGCTCTTCACCGAACGCCCTATGACCGATGTAGACGTGATCATCCTCGTATACCAGTCCTCCCGGCACGACCGTCTCTCCAAGATGTTTGCGGCAAATAAAACAATCCATCCGGCTCTCCCCCTTTGCGAGGTGACATAGCACCTACTCGCCCACTGCCTCTTTCCGCTTATCGGCTTGACGGCGAGCCATGACGACTCCGTTGCACGCGGCCACGTAAGCTCTCGCCGATGCGAGAATGATGTCCCTATGGATCGCGGTACCGCGGTATCTGACTCCGTTGCTAATAACAGACACGACAGCTTCACCCGAAGCATCTTCCCCGGTAGACAGAGAATGCAGTTCCAAATCCTCGAACGTCGCGTCTACCGGCATAGCTTCTCGAATGCATTGGATGACCGCCTCAAGCGGTCCTTCGCCTGCCCCCGTGAACGTCTGCTCGGTACCGTCTTCGGAGCGATGAATCGTTACGGATGCGATGCGCGAACGCTGCGAACCCGCCAACACTTGCAGATCGACGAGCGCGTACGGTTGAACGATGGAATCCGTCGATTCACCGACCAGCTGCATCAGAACGTCGTCGGTTATGATTTTTTGCTCGTCGGCTTTCGCTTTGAAGCGGTTGTACAGATCCTCCATCTCATCGTCGCCAAGTTGGATACCGAATTCCGACACCCGGTGCTTAATCGCATGGCGGCCGGAATGCTTGCCGAGAATGATCATGCTGCGCGGAATGCCCATCGCTTCCGGATCCATGATCTCGTAGGTGTTGCGGTTTTTGAGCAAGCCGTCCTGGTGGATGCCGGATTCGTGCTGGAAGGCGTTACGGCCGACGATCGGCTTATTGTACGCGATAGGAAAATGCATCGCCCGGCTGACCATGCGCGAAGTTTCGTAAATTTGATCGGTGGCGATATTCGTCGTGACGCCCATCGATTCGCCGCGCGTCTGGATCGCCATGACCAGCTCCTCCAAAGAACAGTTGCCCGCGCGCTCGCCGACGCCGTTCACGCTGACCTCCACTTGCGTTACGCCATGGCGGATCGCCGCCAAGCTGTTCGCGACCGCAAGCCCCAGATCGTTGTGACAGTGCGTGCTGTAGACGACTTTATCTCCGCCCCGCACGCCGTTCCGAACGCGAGTGAACATCGGGCCGAACTCCTCGGGCAAAGCATAGCCCATCGTATCCGGAAGATTGATGATCGTCGCGCCTTCTTCGATCGCCGTCTCGACGACGCGGAACAGAAATTCCTCGGTCGCCCGGGACGCATCCATCGGCGAGAACTCCAGCTCATTCACGAACCGCTTGCCGTAGGCGACCATGCTGCGCACCATCTCGATGACTTGGTCTTGCGTCTTGCGCAGTTGGAAGTCCAGATGGATTTGCGACGAGGAGATGAACAGGTGAAGCCGGCGTCGCGCCGCGTCTTGCGTCGCTTGGACTGCCGCGTCGATATCGATCGGAACGCAGCGGGCAAACCCGCATATTTCAGTACCTTGCAGCTCGCGGGAAATTTGTTGGATCGCTTGGAATTCGCCCGGGCTGGAGATCGCGAAGCCCGGCTCGATGATATCTACGCCAAGCCGCGCCAGTTGGCGGGCGATGACTATTTTTTGCTCGGGGCTCATGGAAGCGCCGGGTGCTTGCTCGCCGTCTCTCAGCGTCGTATCGAAAATGTGGATTTGTCTTTTCGGGGTCGTTGTCGTCATTGGTAAAACCTCCATTGGATTTGGTTTGGGTTTGAGTCGAGTAAGGCTGAACCATCCAAGAGAACGACAAAAAGCCCGTCGTCTCTTACTACTCAGAGACGACGGGCCGTTAAGACCGCCGCGGTACCACTCCGCTTGGAGGGGTCTGTCTTCCGAATGACAGACGGGTCCTCCCACTTGTGTCGCCGCGACTTCCACCGTTCGGTCGGTCGAAATCACCGCGAGCGCCCGATATCGGGGGCCAGCCGTTACGGCGTACGCGAAGGACGATAGGAATTTCATGTCCCGTCGTGATTCGTTCCGCCGGTTCGCTCCCGGGCGAGTTTCGGATTCCTCTTCGGCTGCGTCGCACCGACCCGCAGCTCTCTGCACCTAAGGAATTCCTACTGCTCCCGTTCATTGCGATGTACAAATATAAAAGCCCACCAGTCTCTTGGAATAAGAGACGGTGGGCTTGATAGCCTTCCGCGGTACCACTCTTGTTGACGCGACCTGATCCCGTAGGATGGAGGCGTCCGCTTGAATCCCGATCACGTGGGTTAGCCGTATCGATGTACGCATTGGAGCAATTGCGCACCGCCGTTCCATCGATCCGCTCACAGGTGAGCTTCAGGTCCCCATCCGCTGCGTCGCACCGTCCCGCAGCTCTCTGAATGCCGGGTAATCCTTACTGTTCCTGATCATCGCGTTTAATTCGATATGCTCCCGCTTGGGGATTGGTCTTATTATATTCACCAGCAAATCGTCTGTCAATTCGGAAAAAGCGTATTTTTGGAAAATAGTTCGGCGCTCGGGCGGGGATCGTGCGATGCAGAGGCATATGTGCCTCTATTTCGGCGTTCGTTCGGAAATCGCGCGATGCAGAGGCATATGTGCCTCTATTTCGGCGCTCCGGCGGGGATAGTTCGAAATAGAGGCATATATGCCTCTATTTCGATGCTCAGGCGGGAACCTGAGCTAAGGGGATAACGTTAAAAAGCAATAAAAAAAGCAGCCCGGCGCGAAACGCATCCGAGCTGCCTGCAATTACCCTTGTACCGACCAGTCTTCCAGCGAGAATACCGGTTCCGCCTTCAAATCGAGCGAAGAAAATTCCCCGCGGCGCCACTTCAGATCGGCGGCGGCAGCAATCATCGCCGCATTGTCCGTGCATAGCTTATGCGGCGGAATGAGCAGCGGCAAGCTCGCTTCCTCGCATAGCGCAGCAAGTCGCTCGCGCAAGCCGCGATTGGCGGCGACGCCTCCGCACAGCAGCACTTGCCGCGCGCTGAACGCCGCTGCAGCCCTCATCGCCTTCGTCGTGACAACGTCGATGACGGATTGTTGAAAGCCTCGCGCAAGCGCCGAAAAATCCGGCGACTCGCCCTTCATCCGAGACCGGTTGATCTCCGCGAGCACCGCGGATTTCAAGCCGCTGAAGCTAAAGTCGTAAGAATCCGGCTCGAGCCACGAACGAGGAAGCACGATTTCGTCTTCCGCCGATTGCGCAAGCTTATCCACGTACGGTCCGCCAGGGTACGGGAACTGAAGCGCCCGCGCGACTTTATCGTACGCCTCGCCGACCGCATCGTCGCGCGTTCGGCCGAGAATGCGGAACTTCCCTTCCGATTCCAGCAAGACGATCTCCGTATGTCCGCCCGAGACGACCAGCGCCAATGCGGGATATTCGATGTCTCCCACTAGTGCATTAGCATATATGTGTCCGGCAATATGATGCGTCCCGATCAATGGCAATTCGAGCGCCATCGCCAAGCTTTTTGCCGCGACGACGCCGACGAGCAATGCGCCCACTAGCCCCGGCCCTTGCGTGACGGCGATCGCGTCGATATCCGTTAGCGATACGCCCGCTTGGCTCAGCGCTTCCTCCACGATGATCGTCATCACTTCGACGTGCTTGCGGGAAGCGATCTCGGGCACGACGCCACCGAATTGGCGATGCGTGTCGATCTGGCTGGACACGACGTTGGACAACACCTCGCGTCCGCCCCTGACGACCGCGACCGATGTCTCGTCGCAGCTCGTCTCTAAGGCAAGTATATAATACGGCTTATCCGAGCCTGGACTCGCCGCTTGATTATCCGTCTCGTTCATCTGCCTTCCCCTTCCGTCGTCCCGGCCGTCTCCTCGTTCGCACCTTCCGGTTCGAGCTCCGCCCACATGATGAGGGCATCCTCCATATTATCGGAATAATACGCGGGGCGAATGCCCGACGGATAGAACCCCATGCGCTGATAAAGAGATTTAGCCGGTTCGTTCGTCACGCGCACCTCAAGCGTCATCCGAAGCGCGCCGAGCCAATTCGCGGTTCTCATCATTTCTCGCAGCAGTCTTTTGCCGAATCCTTGGCCCCTATGGGATGCACGAATCGCAATATTCGTCACGTGCGCCTCGTCTACGATTAACCACATGCCTCCGTAGCCGAGAATATCTCCTTCGTGTTCCATGACCATATATTTCGCGAACATATTGTTCTGCAACTCGTTGCGGAAAGCCTCTTCCGACCACGGCGCAGCGAACGCTTCCTGCTCGATCGCCACGATCGAGCCGATGTCGTTCAACGTCATGCTTCTGAAAATCAAATCATCCCCATCAACGTCCCGCATGCTTTCACTCTCCCCGCGATGACGACAACAGCTTCGCTTCCGCTTCCGCCAATTGCGTATAATTCGGAACGAACGAATGGACGTCGTCCCTTTCGCCGCTCCGGTATTTGCGCTCCGCGAGCAATCCCAAGGCGCCCGCGTCCAAATCGCACGCGAACGTCCTCATCCGCGGGAAAGAAGCTTGCGCCTGCGCGATAACCGCCTCGTGCGACGTCACATCCCCGACGAGCCAGACGGCTTCCGGCACTGTGCCGTCCCCCGCCAATGGTTGCAATCTCGGGGTCCAATCCGCGATCAATCTGATCCCGTCCCGGTTAACTTGTTGCCAAGAACCGTCGGCAGCACTCGCTTCGTATCGCGACGTATACACTTGTCCGCGACGGGCATCCATAAGCGGTACGAGCCACGCGGATTGACCGCTCGCGATCCCCGCTTCCGCTTGAATATTGCGCCACGCGCTATATGCCAAAGCTTCCAGACTGGACACGCCGATCAGCGGCTTGCTCCATGCCCAGGCGAGCGTTTTGGCTGCGGTTACTCCGATCCTCACGCCCGTGTAGGATCCGGGTCCCTGTCCAACCGCGATTCCGTCCAGCTGTTCGCCTCTAATGCCGTTACGAGATAGCATAAGCTTAATGTCGGAGACAATGCGCACCGAGTGGTTCCGTTCGGTGAACGTCGTCATCGTATCCAAGACTTCGCCGTCTCTTACGATCGCGACGGACATCGAAGCCGTCGAGCAATCAAGCGCCAACAAAGTGACGGAAGGTGTTCCTTGCATCGGTGTGTTCATCTTATCCGTCCCTCCTCGGCTTCCAACTGCGGAATCGCCCGGCACCATGCGTCATACCGATCGCCGATCGGCTCGCATACTATCGTGCGCGAAGTCGGTCCCGTCGACTCCAAATACACGTGCAAACGCTCCTCCGGCAAAATCGGCCCGATAATCGAAGCCCACTCTACCAACGACACGCCCCTGCCATGAAAATATTCGTCCAACCCGAGCTCGTCCGCTTCTTCCAACGAGAGCCTGTACACGTCCATATGATAGAAAGGCAGCTTGCCGCCCTCGTATTCTTTAATTATGGTAAAAGTAGGGCTGTTTACGATACCAGGTACGCCCAATGCGGCGGCGAACGCTTGCGCGAACCTTGTTTTGCCGGCGCCTAGATCTCCGTCCAGCGCCAATACGGCGCCGGGATCGGCCAGCGCCGCCAACGCCGTCGCGAAAGCGACCGTATCCGCCTCCGAGGGTGCCCGAAGGACATATCGCTTCGTACTATCCGTCCATTCGTTCCGTTGCATACGTCCGACTTATCCTTTCGCAAAATGATTATATCCCCGTTTAAGCAGCGGCTTGCTCTTGCCGCTCGCTAGCGCCAGCTCCACGCCGGGAGGTCCCTCTTCCACGGATCCGATAATGAATAACGGCAAGCTTGCTTCGCGGAACTTCTCTCTTAGCGCGACTTCCGCGCCTGGATCCGCCGTTCCTAGCAACACGTAGTCCTCTCCGCCGTAGAGCACCCAATCCAACGCGGCGATGCCGCAAAGTCCCGCATATCCCGCCAATTCGCCCGATATAGGAAGATCGGTCTCCCTCAGCGCGAGCTTTACGCCCGACGCCTCGGCGATTTCCCACGCCTCGCTCGCCAAACCGTCGCTTACGTCGTTGAGGGACGTCGCTAAGCCGCCTTCGAGCAAAATTCTGCCGGCTTTCACCGAGGGCTGCGGTCTTCTATGCGCGTCGATAAGTCGCTTCGGGGGCGACGGCGCAACGCGCTTGCCAGCCTTGCCCGGTTGGCCAAGCATACCGTGGAGACCTCCCGCGGACAAACCCGTCGGGCCGGTGAGAAACACGATCTGCCCCGGCTTGGCACCGCTCCGACGAATGGCCCTTCCGGATTCCACGCAACCGACAACCGTAACCGCAACGACCAAGTGCTGCGGCGCCGACGTCGTGTCTCCTCCAATAATGGCTATTCCGTATTTGTCCGCGCACGCATAAAGCCCTTCGTACAGCCGCTCCATCCGCTTAGCGTCCCAGCGAGCAGGCACGCTGACCGACACAAGCGCATGCTTGGGCATGCCGCCCATGGCGGCGATGTCGCTCACGTTAGCGGCAAGCGCCTTGAACCCGATATCCGCGTCGTCCATCGTCTCCGGCTTGAAGTGGATTTCCTCCACCATCGTGTCGACGGCGAGCACCCACTCCATGCCCGCGCTCGCGGACACGACGGCCGCATCGTCGCCGATGCCGACCGTAACGCCTGCCGCTGTCAGGAACGAATCGGACTGACGACCTTCCGTCCAGACGCGAATGAGCCCGAACTCGTCAAGTGGCGGCACGGAGGAATCCCCTTTACGACGTTATTTTGTCCTTAATTATATAGAGGCTCGGTAGAACATGCAAAGATAGACCGCATATTTTCATTACGCCTCAGGCTGCCACATGTAGGTTTTGTGCACTCCACAGCAGCGCGAGCCTTCGATCGCTTTGAGCATCCGTTCGAACGGCCTCGCATTAGCCCAAAATGCCTCCAATCTATCTACGATGTACGATAGAGAACCGCATTCCCATATGCAAGTAGGAATTGGAAATCGAATGAAATGCCTATGTGCCCGTGTGCTTTCGACGGTCGCGATCTATGAATGTCAATTTTTATGGGGTGATATACCTCGTCATTGCTGATAGACTTTGAGTCATTCCACGCCAATGGCGACTATGAGGAGGAAACATTCATGAACAAGCAACCAAACAAGGTTACCAAAACACTACTGCTGGGCGCGATGGCATTAACGCTTTCCTTGCCGATTGGAGCAGCCGGGGCGTTCGCGGCAAGCAATAACAACACCATTACTACTTCGGCTCCATCGACCATTCTTTTTAACTTCGATCTGAACGCATTCCTTCAACAATATATGCAAGGCTTCTACACGCAACCGAGCAAACCTGTTACGACGCCTTCTAAGCCTGTAACTACGACGCCTTCTAAGCCAGTAACTACACCTTCTAAGCCTGTAACTACGACGCCTTCTAAACCCGTGACGACGCCTGCGCAACCGGCAAAACCGGCGCAACCAAGCCAAGGTGCTAACAGCGGTACGGTCGCGACTTCCGAATATGCGACGCAAGTCGTTACGTTAGTCAACCAAGAGCGCGCCAAAGCCGGCTTGAAGCCGCTCGCGACGACGAATTCCACGCTTAAGCTCGTAGCGCTGGATAAAGCCAAAGACATGTACAACAACAATTACTTCGATCACAATTCGCCGACATTCGGCTCCCCGTTCGATATGATGAAGCAATACGGCGTTACTTTCCGTTCCGCCGGCGAAAATATCGCCAAAGGCCAGCGTTCGCCGCAAGAAGTGATGACCGCATGGATGAACAGCCAGGGACACCGCGCCAACATCCTTAACGCAAGCTTCACGACGATCGGAGTCGCTTATTACAACGGTGTATGGGTACAAGAGTTCATCGGATAATCGCGGCAAATTAGCGCAACCATAACAAAAAGCGGCACATTGCGTGCCGCTTTTTGGCGTATCCGTTGTTATTCGAATTAGCTTTTCAGCACGTCGTGATCTACGTAACGTTCCCCGTTCAGCTCGCTGATGACGTTAATCGCCACTTTCGCTCCGTCGCCCGCGGTAATGATCGTGTGCATGCTTACGCCCGCAGCGGTGCCGGCTACCCATACGTTATCGAGGTTCGTCTTGCCGTCCGGCGAGCAATCTACAATCGTCTTAATGCGCGGTTCGGTTCCCGGCTTCGTGCGTATACCGCTCGCTTCCGCTATGTCGAGGAATAACCCCGTCGCCACGATGACATGCGTCGCCTCGTAAGCTTCACTGTCCGTCTCGACTTTGACGACGCCATCGCCGACGGTCAGCTTCGTCGCCTTCGCCGTTACGAACTGCGCGCCATGTTTAATCGCTTGCTGCTTCCCTGTCTCTACGAGATCGGGTCCCGAAATATCCGGAGCTCCATAATGATTGGCGATCCATGCGCGTTTCGTCACGCTCATCTCGTTGTCGATAACAAGCGTCGATTTACCTGCCTTCGCGGTATAAATCGCGGCGCTTGCTCCCGCCGGTCCCCCGCCAATAATGACGATATCAGGCATTGCTGCTCACTCCTCATGAAGTTAATTAAGGTCTTTCCTTATTTTAGCACATCCCTAATCCACTTACAAAAAGTAAGCCGCCGTACCATGCGTGAGCGTGATCAATGTACTTTCTCGTGAAGCCGCTCCACGGACACGGTCTGCGTATTCGTCGGACTGGCTCCGATCTGAACGGTGGCCATCCCGTTCGCCACGTCGACATTCTCGATCCAGACCGATTGCTCTCCGTCCAATTGAACCGCGATCGTATCTTGCGAATCGTAAATTTGCTGCGCTCGTTGCGCATTCATGGCGTGTCCGCCTCCATCCAGTCGGTGGACGATTCGGTAATCAGACCGTTCTGGAGCGTTACGTTCCCGCCGCCGAGCCCTTCGTTAATCATCCTGTCGATATCCATGTCGTACACGTCTTTGCCTTCATGAATCGAGTCTTTCAGAGGTTCTTCCGTCGACATCGCGCATTCTCCTCCTCAATCCATAGTGGAATCGATACCAATATTCCCTGCCCGATTGATTTCCATACGATTCGGGCACTCTGTTAACTAACGATTCACTTCACACGTCGGAGGAGATGCCAACATGCATACCGTCTGGAAAGGCGCGATCAGCTTCGGCTTAGTGCACGTCCCCGTCAAAATGTTCACCTCGACCGAAGATAAAGATGTTCATCTGCGCATGATCCACAAAGCGTGCGGTACCCCGATCACGAACGTCCGCACCTGCCCGCATTGCGAGCAGGAGGTCGGTTGGGATGATCTCTCGAAGGGCTACGAATACGAAAAAGGAAGCTTCGTCCTCTTCGACGAGAACGAGCTGGACGCGATCAAGCCGGAGACGTCCAAGACGATTCAGATTTTGGATTTCGTCGACTTAACGGAAATCGATCCGATCTATTTCCAGAAAGCTTATTACTTGTCCCCCGATCAAGCCGGAGCCGGCGCTTACAGCTTGCTGCTGGAAGCGATGCGGCAGTCGGGCAAGATCGGCATCGCCAAAGTAGCCATTCGCTCGAAAAGCAGCTTGGCGGCCATTCGCGCCGTAGATAATTGCATTTGCATGGAAACGATGCATTATCCGGACGAAATTCGCGCGCTGTCGCAAGTGCCTAACTTGCCCGAGGAGTCCAAAGTCAACGACCGCGAGCTCACGATGGCGAAAATGCTTATCGAACAGCTATCCGCCCCGTTCGATCCGAATAAGTATACCGACGACTATCGGATTGCGCTCATGGATGCGATTCAGCGCAAAATCGCCGGCGAAGGGACGGATCTCGTTACGGCGCCGGCCGCGGAACGGACGAACGTCATCGATCTTATGGCCGCGTTGCAAGCCAGCTTGGAGGCTTCGAAGGCTGGCGCGAATGCCGCAGCGGCGCAGCCGGCAGCTGTCGAAGAAGCAGGCGACGCCGTAGCGAAGGCGTCCGGCAGCAATCGCACCCGCGGCGGCACGCGCATCGCGAAAGCCGCGGGCGCCGAAGCCTCGGGACCCTCCCCGAAGCCGCGTGCTCCGCGCACACGCAAAAAAGAAACTACGCCTTAATAACGCATAAGCGCCGAGGAGGACGACGGACGCATGTTGTTACAGCCGGTTGCCCCGTTTGAACCGATCGCCGGAGTTCGGTTGCCGGAAGGCGATCGCTGGATCGCGCAGCTGAAGTGGGACGGCGTCCGCATGCTTTCCTATTACGACGGCGCCATGACGCGTCTCGTTAACCGAAGGCTGCACGAGCGCACGGCAAGATATCCCGAGTTGGCCGACGCGCGGACTTATTGCTCCGCGAGCTCCGCTATTCTCGACGGCGAGATCGTCGCCTTCTTGGACGGCAAGCCTTCCTTTCAGCAAGTGATGCGGCGGGACGGTACGAGCAGCGGAAGGCTACGAAATCTGCCGGCTATCTCTTATATGGTCTTCGACGTACTGCACTTGAACGGGCAATCGGTCATGCACGAACCGCTCGCGGAGAGGCAAAGATTACTGGAGCGACATTTGGAGCCTAACGATTCGGTTCAGCTCGTGACGAACTTCCCCGATATCCCCGGTCTGCTCGCCGTTACGCGGGAGCATCGCTTGGAGGGGATCGTCGCTAAAGATTTGGAAAGCGGCTACGCGGTTGGCGGCAAAGACAAGCGATGGCAGAAATTCAAACATTACCGCGATCTCATCGCCGTCGTGGGAGGCGTTACTTTTCGCGGGAATATCGTGAACTCCCTATTGCTCGGGCTGTATGACGAAGCAGGCCGGTTGCATTATATCGGGAATGCGGGAACGGGAAAATGGACGCAACAGGATTGGCGGGACTTCACGGAGAGAACGAATGAGATAGGCACTCCGAAATGTCCGTTTAGCGCCGCGCCTTCGCGGAGCTTGGATATAAAGTGGATTCAGCCGCAATTGACGGTCAAAGTGGCGTATTTGGAGTGGACGACGCATCGAACGTTGCGCCAACCCGTCATTCAAGCACTGACAGCGATGGAGCCAGGAGCTTGCACGTTCGGGCAAGCGTAACGGAGGTGGGAACGATCAAAGCAACGGCACCGCGAACGATGATTAAGCTTGGCGACTTCGAATTGTTTATTTCGCACCCGGACAAGCTGATTTGGCCCGATGTCGGACTGACTAAGCTAGGATACGTGGAGCGGCTTGCAAGGATCGGCCCCTTCTTGCTTCCGTACGCGACGGGACGTTACTTAACGACGATCCGTTACCCCGAAGGCATTCACGGCACGTCCTTCTATCAGAAAAACTGCCCTGAGCCGAAGCCGGATTTCATTCGTACGGCGCAGGACGGCAGCATCCGCTACGTCGTTCTCGATTCGATTCCCGCGTTGCTGTGGTTGGGTAGCTTATACAGCCTCGAATTTCACGTCTCTTCCGACGAAATCGACAAACCGCTTCCGAGCGCATGGATGCTCGACATCGACCCTTCGCTGGACGTCGAGCCGAGGCTCATGGAAGCAACCGCCCTTGTCGGCGAGCTGCTCTCTTCGCTCGGGTTGTCCGCCGTCCCGAAGACGTCCGGGGCTACAGGCGTTCAGATCGTTATGCCGATCGAGCGCGGTCCGAGCTTCGACGACCTGCGCCGCTTCGGCAAGTTCGTATCGGAATACTTGACCGCGAAGCATCCGAAGCTGTTCACCGTCGAGCGGATGAAGAAGGACCGCGGAAACCTCATCTATCTGGACTATATTCAGTATTATGCCGGAAGGACGCTTCCCGCCGCTTATTCCCCGCGCGCCCGTCCAGGCGCCACGGTATCTACGCCAATCTCGTGGGAAGAAGTCGGACGCGACGTTAAGCCGACCGATTATCATCTGCTTAATATCGGCGACCGGCTGCTCGCTCAGGGGGACTTGTTGGCGACTGCGCCAAAGCAACGGCTCGCGCCGATTATCTCGGGGCTGCCTAAGCAGTAATCCTTTACAACAAAGGCGACAATAGACGCGCCAGCGCCTCCTTAATCTTCTGCACGCGGGGACGATCCAAAAATACGCGCAAGTCGATCTCCGTGCTTCCTTCCAGATCGTCAAGAAAATCGTTCTCCAGCTTGCGGATCGTCTTCGGATCGAATAAGTGCGCGTTGATCTCGAAATTGCTGAAATAACTGCGCAAGTCCATGTTCGCCGAGCCTACGATACCGACCATCTCGTCGACGACGATCGTCTTCGCATGGACGAAGCCTTTGCGATATTGCCATACGCGCACGCCGCTTTGCATCATCGTTTCGACGTAGGACAACGTCGCCCAGTACACAAGCCATGTATCCGGTACGTAGGGCACGATGATGCGTACGTCCAATCCGTTCATCGCCGCGTCTCTTAACGCCATCGCGAGCGCGGTGCTTGGAATGAAATACGGCGTCGTAATCCAAATGCGATGTCGCGCAGCCGTAATAATCGCATATACGGAATCGTGTATCGCCTCCCCTATGATGCTAGGGCCCGAATGAACGATCTGCACGGCTTCTTCCACTTCGCAAGCATGCTCGGGAAGGAAGTGCGGATGATCGGGTTTTTCGCGCGTCGCCACTTCCCAATCTTTAAGGAAAACTTCCTGCAGCCGATAGACGGCATCCCCTTCTATCCGCATATGCGTATCCCGCCAATAGCCTAAACGCGGATGTTTGCCGACATATTCGTCTCCGAAGTTAATCCCGCCGACGAACCCGACTAGACCGTCCACGACGAGAATTTTCCGATGGTTGCGATAATTCATCCGCTTCTTGAGAAAGGAAGGCCGAAGCGGAAAGAAGCATGCGCATTGCACGCCGCCGTACCGCAATTCGCGAACGAAGCTGTCGCTAAGCTTAATGCTGCCGATGCCGTCGAACAGTACGCGTACCGTCACGCCTTCGCAAGCTTTGGCAAGCAACGCCTTCTGGAACAATCGCCCGACATCGTCGCCGCGCAGAATATAAGTCGACATATGGATATGATGCTTGGCATCCCGGATCGCTGCCAACATCGCTTCGTACGTATCGTGGCCGTTATTGTAAATCTCCGTATAGTTGCGCCCCGTGATGGGCATATGCCCGTTTTTGACCAACGCTTTGAATAAGCGTTGGCGGTCCGCAAACACGGGATCGGGCAGCGCGGTCGGATCCGTCAATAAAGTGCTCCTATCGAGCAATAGCTCGCGCCGGCGCACGTCGAGACTTCCTCTCTTCCTCGTCGTTCTTCTCCGCCGGTATTCGGTCGCGAGGAAGTAATACAAGGTAAATCCGATGAGCGGAAACAAGAACAAAATGAACAACCACGCTTGGGCGTTCGCCGGTCTGCGGAATTCGAGCAGCAAAATGGTGGCGGCTTGGAAGATGAAGATAACGAGCAGGATGAGAATAAGTAAAAGCATGAGAACCTCCGTCGGTCTTCGAGAACAGATAGGTTAATTATCCCCTTAATGACGACGCTACACAAACAAGAGACCGCCTCGAAATGAGGACGGTCTCGTAAATGGACGGTTTCGGTCGACTTACGACCAAGCCGAACCGTTCCACGTATAATAAACTTTCGTATCCGTTCCGTAATATTTCATAAAGCCGACTTGCGGCGTCGAAGGTCTTTGAGCCAGCGTGCCCAAGCTTCGGATCGTCGTACGCTCGTTGGCTCCCGTTCCGGACCAAGCCCAGACGCTGCCGCTCCACACGTAGAAATACTCGATATCCGTATTGTAGAAGTAAGCGATATTCGAGGCGGCGAAAGTCGTAGTCGAAGCGACCACGCCGGTACCGAGGGCTGTTTTCCCTGGGAAAGCCGTGTCCTCGAACTTTCCGGTAACTTTTCTAAATTTGCGGTTGATCTCCGAAATAAGGATAATCGTTCCGTCTGGATAGGCATATTCTCCCCTGCGCACCTCTCTTCTTCCGACTTCCAGAATAGGAACGGACGAGATGGACGGAGCGAACGTTTCCTTGATGTCAGTAACGTCCTTCGTGCTTATAACGCCCGTATCGCTTACCGTTAGACGGAAGTACCTGCCGTTCGGACTTTTGAGAACGACGCCGTTCTTTTCGAATACTAAATCTTTGTAGTTAACCGTATAGACGTTATATACCTTGCCCAGTTCGTTCGGGTTGTACGGGGAGATGGCAACAAGCGGTTGTTGATCGATAACCGAAGGCAAGTGGTTGGCAGAGGTCGGATAGTTGTTGTAATCGCCTTTAGGATTGTAAAGATAGACGTTACCGTTAATAAACACATTGGTGTCGCCGTTCAGTTGCATCAACCCATCGGTCGCGTCGCCGTTGCCGATCGCTTCCGCGAACATTAGGTTGTCATATTTCACATCCGTATTCAGATTGACCCTGTAGATCGTATCGTTACGGATGTAAATTTTATTGTCCTTCAGGCCATTGCCGAAGATCCTGTAGTTGCCCGAATAAATTTTAATCCATGCGTCTTTATTGTCTTCCGCGAAGTAACAGTTGTCGATATCCACGTAGACGTAAGTTTGTTCCGACTTCTGGGAGAAGTCGATCGCGCACGTTTTAATCGCTTCGAAATAACAATCCATAAGGTGCAATAACGCGGAATCGCCTGGCGTTTGGTTTTTGTAAACGAAGCCGTAAGCGTAACCTTCGATCGTACAGCCTTGATACTTGAGGCAGCGCGCGATCGCTTCAATCGATACCGCGGTGGACACGACCCCCGCCGCCACGCCGTCCGAGCTGATTTTCAGATTATGAAAATCGATCGTGTTCGTCTCTTCCCCGATAACGTTAACGCCTATAATGTTGCCCATCAACGAGCTTACCCCGCCGACGCCGCCGTACCACGTTTGCGATAATTGAAGACCGACTCTGAAGTACTCGATATGCACGTTGTGTAAGTACCATTCTTGCGCTTGGTTCACGAATATTCCGATGCCCGTGCCGTTCGAATTGCTGCTGATTCTTATGCCTTCGATGACGGTGCGTCTGCCCTTCCACCAGTTCGCGCTCGTCGTCGCCAATTCGAAGACGGACTTAACGTCCGAAATATAACCTTTAACGATCGCGCCGTATCCGGACAAATGAAGACCGGTCGTGCCCGCCAGCTTGATCGTGTCGGTTATTTTATAGGTGCCTCCGGGAAACAAAACGTTCAGATTGCCGCTGGATTCCGCGTAGGCTATCGCGTTTCGGATGGCAACCGTATCGTCCGCGACGCCGTCGCCTTTGGCGCCGTAATCTTTGACGTTGACGGTGCCCGTATTCGTTGCGCCGCCTCCTCCGCCTCCGCCGCCCGATAGATTGTCCAACTTGATTTTGTCAGCAACGCTCATGAATCCCGCCGCATTGGTCGAGACGATCGCATGAGCGGAGCCCCCCGCGCCTACGTGAGAAGAAGGTGCTGCGTCCGTGATCCCGAAGCCTGCCAACGTAGTCGGATTCGTACCCGCGGTCACGCGTCCCTTCGTGTCGACGGTTACGGATTTGTAAGTCCCGGGAACGACGCCGGCGCTTGCCAGCGTGGTTTGAATCGCGACGTTCGCGGAACCGTCGAAAGCAACCGAACCCGAAGCGTCGCCGGTAAGCGAGATCGTTTTTGCGAACTGAAGCTTCTCTGCTTGGTCGACAATGCCGTTATTATTTTTATCGTATACGGACTTTAGCATATCCCCCCCGCCGCTGCCGCCCCCGGAAGCAGGATGCACATGGTCCGCCCGAGCGTAAGCCTCGGAAGTTCCGGGCGTCGCCTTCCCGTCCGGCAAAGGCATCGTCGTTGCAGGCACGGGCATTTCGCTATACAACAAATCTATCGTATCGTAGACTTCTTCGAGCGCTTTCATGCTAGCATCCGCGTATTTTTGAGCATCCTCTAGATTCGAACGATCAATAGGTAACTCAGCCACTCACATTCCCCCGATGCGAGGCCAATTAAGGCCCTGATTTAGTAGATTGCTTCGATAATATATTCTTGCTAATTTGAGGGGTGCAACCATTCCGCTAGTCTTACGAACAAAATAAATAACCCTCCCATAAAGTATGAGAGAGTTTCGATCGGTGGCTATAACCTTCTTGCGTTTACACGCTCGCTGCCCGCTCGCGGGCCAGCAACGTCTCCATGGCGTTCAGGAGAGGCTGGCGGAGCTCGCCGTTTCGCATCGCGAAGTCGAGCGTCGTCAGAATAAAACCTAATTTTTCGCCTACATCGTAACGGGTTCCTTCGAAATCGTAAGCATACACGCCTTGGTCCCGATTCAGCTTCTGGATGGCGTCCGTCAATTGAATCTCGCCGCCGGCGCCGATCTCTTGCCGTTCGAGATAGTCGAAAATTTCGGGCGTCAGTATGTATCGGCCCATAATAGCTAGATTGGAAGGTGCCGTTCCGCGCTCGGGCTTCTCGATGAACCGGTTGACCGAAAATAATCTGCCTTCCGACTCCATAGGGTCCACGATTCCGTACCGATGAGTCTGATCCGCCGATACGGGCTGAACGCCGACGATGGACCGTCCCATTTGTTCGAAACGCTCGATCAATTGCATGGTACAAGGGACGTCGGCCTGGACGATATCGTCGCCGAGCAATACCGCGAACGGCTCGTCGCCGATAAATTTGCGGGCGCACCATACGGCATGCCCCAGCCCTCTCGCTTCTTTTTGGCGAATATAATGGATTTCCACGTTAGCCGATTTACGCACTTCCCCGAGCAATGCTAGCTTGCCTTGTTGCTCTAACGCATGTTCAAGCTCGTAAGCATTGTCAAAATGGTCTTCTATGGCTCTCTTACCTTTACCGGTTACGATAATGATATCTTCTATTCCCGACGCGACGGCTTCTTCGACGATATACTGGATCGTAGGTTTGTCGACGATCGGAAGCATCTCTTTCGGCATGGCTTTCGTCGCCGGAAGGAACCGGGTTCCCATGCCGGCAGCGGGAATAATCGCTTTCCTCACCTTTTTCATCGCCAGTCCCCCTTCTGCCTGAATGCCTGATTGCCTTTTTCGAAAACTTCCAAAATCGTATCTATCACTTCATTCTGCTCCTCTTCCGTAAGTCCGGAACCCGACGGTAAACAGATGCCCTGCGAAAATAATTCATCCGACACGCTCTGCTCTTCGCTATATGGATAGTATGCATACCCGTCGAATAACGGTTGTCGGTGAAGCGGCTTCCATACCGGACGGGCTTCAATATCGACTCGTTCAAGCGCGTTAAGCAAGTCGATATTGGAAACGTTCGCCTCTGCTTGGTCAACGGTAAGCGCGGTCAGCCATCGGGTGCTTCTGTCTCCGATCGTCTCCGGCATGAAGCTTACGCCGGGAAGGTGCGATAACCGGTCGACGTATCTTTGAAAAATTTGTCTCCGCAACATGACCTTCCGATCGAGGTTTACGAGCTGCCCTCTGCCGACCGAAGCGAGCAAATTGCTCAGACGGTAATTAAAACCCAATTGCGAATGCTCGTAATGGCGGGCAGGGTCGCGTGCTTGCAACGCCCAGAACCTGGCGCGTTCCAAAGCTTCCGTATCGTCCGAGACGAGCATTCCGCCGCCGGACGTCGTAATGATCTTGTTCCCGTTGAACGAGTAGATTCCGAAATCGCCCAACGTTCCGCATGCTTTGCCCGAATGAAGCGCGCCTAACGCTTCGGCGGCGTCTTCAATGACAACGATCCCGTAATGCGAACAAATTCGGGTTATTTCCGTCATGTTGGCGCTCTGACCGTATAAGTCGACGACGACCGCCGCCTTCGGCAGCTCCCCTCTTCGCTCAAGATCGGCGCAAGCTCTCGCAAGCGCGCTCGGGCACATGTTCCAGGAATCCGGCTCGGAGTCGATGAAGACGGGCACCGCCCGTTCGTACAAAATCGGATTCGCGCTGGCGACGAACGTTAGCGTAGAGCACAGCACTTTGTCATTCGGTTGAACGCCGGCAAGGCGCAACGCCAAATGAATGGCGGCTGTCCCCGATGACAGTGCCACGGCACCCTTGGCTCCTACGCTCGCGGCGATTTCTTGTTCGAACCGATCGACGTGGGGACCAAGAGGAGCGATCCAATTGGACTGAAGCGCTTCATGTATCATTTTCAATTCATTTACGTCCAGATGCGGCGGCGACAAATATATTTTTCTTCGCAGGGCAGGCAACAAATAGTCCTCACATCCTATCTTTAGATGGCATCGCGTTTGCGTGAATCGTATAAGACGTTATCGAAATGCGGATGTCTATAGATCGGGAAGAAGTCATCGAATGCCTGATTGGCCAGCCGTTCCTTCATTCGATCGTATATTTCGGGGAAATGAACCTTTTTCCCGACGTAATAATCGTATTCGTTATTGCTCCCGAACCCTTTTTTAAAGTGGTAGAGCGGGTCGTCGTTTCCTGCATACCCTCCCCCGAGATGCAAGAAGTCGTAGCCATTTCTTAGTCCCCAGAGCGCAATGTTATGGATCAAATACTTAGTCGGATTCAACTTCTTGTATTGTTTGTCCCAGCCTAAGAGAAAACCGTGCATATAGGGTTTATGCAGCCATACGGTAGCGGAGCAAATGGGCTCGTCCTCGTAAAGCACTTCGAACATCGCTACTTGATCGCCTAGCAACCGACAGGACTCCAGGCAAAATTCCTCGTTGAAATAGTAGTAGTCGTTGGCTTGAAGTCCTCCCATCGTTTCCCGATATAACCGGAGGAACACATCGACTCGGTCTAACGGATCGACTTGTCTGAAAGAGACCGGGTGTTCGTTGATTTTCCTTAAAGCTCTCCGATGGTCGCTGCAATAGTGCGAAGTAAGCGCGGCTTCCGGAACCCGTAAATCGACGCATATCGTGCTGCGTATGTTAGTCGGCTTAACGCCTGGATAATTCCGATGGTTATCGAGAAGGGGATGAAACCTCACGAATTCGGTCAGGATCCGCCGTTCTCGGCAAAACTCTCCGAATCTACGTTCAAACTTAGCGATCAAGCTGTCCTTGTCCTCGCCGGCAGCCAAATTGCACAAAGGACCGCCGTACCCGTACGAAGTCGTAATGTCGAACCATTCTCCTTCCGGAGCCAGTTCTCCGAGTCCTTGAGGGAAGTCGATGCGACGAATCAAAAAGGGGTAGCACACCATAGCACCGTTATTCCGGTATACGAATAGGCACGCTTTGCCTTCCCCCCGTTTCTCGTAAAGATGGCCGTACTCCGGAGCGTAAAAAATATCTTTATCGCCGACGATTCGTATGTATTCGCTCCATTCCTCGCGACTATCATAATCGACGACATGGACGCTTTCGTTGTCCGTCAATGGGTTCAATGCGCCTTCACCTCTCGTTTCACTGTCAATTGACGGTTGGTTTAACTAATCACTTTCAATGCCAAGTGGCTTTCTTCTTTCGATTCAGGGCAGGCGTATGTAGGAATCAATTCGTTCAACAAGCCTTTGACTTTGGCCGCGCTCGTCGTACCGCCTTCGCTGGACATCCATTTGAACTCGCTCACGATTTGTTTGAGCTCTTGTTCTTTGAAATTCATCGCTTTACCGACGAAAATCCGCTCGTGCACCGTCATCTCGAGCCCTTCCTCGGCCGTTAGCAGCTCTTCGAACATCTTCTCTCCGCCCCGTAATCCCGTGAACTTGATCTGAATATCTTTGCCCGGTTCAAAGCCGGACAACCGAATAAGAGCCGTCGCCAAGTCCAAAATTTTGACAGGCTGTCCCATATCCAAAATGAAAATTTCCCCTCCCTGAGCCAGTCCGCCGGCTTGCAAAACCAATTGGACGGCTTCCGGTATCGTCATGAAATAACGAACCATGTCTCGGTGGGTGACCGTAACAGGTCCGCCTTGCGAAATTTGTCTCTGAAACAACGGGAGTACGCTGCCTCTGCTCCCGAGCACGTTGCCGAAACGAACCGTCGTGAACACGGTTATTCCTTTGCCGTTCATCTGCTGAATGATCATTTCCGCCGCTCTCTTCGTCGCCCCCATGATGCTCGTGGGATTGACGGCTTTGTCCGACGAGATGAGCACGAACTTTCGCACGCCGAAGTGCAGACTCGCTTCCGCTACGTTCTGAGTCCCTAGAACGTTGTTCTTAACGGCTTCTAACGGATTCACTTCCATTAGCGGAACATGCTTGTGCGCTGCGGCATGAAACACGATTTCCGGACGATATTCGGAGAAGATTTCTTCCAGCCTCGCAGCATCTTGGATATCCGCGATGATCGGATAAGTTTTGACGTTTGCGTATCGTTCCTTCAGCTCTTGTTCAATCAGGTAAATGCTGTTTTCCCCGTGGCCGAGCAACAAGAGCATTTGGGGAGAAAGGCCGGCAACTTGCCTGCACAGCTCCGATCCGATGGATCCTCCCGCTCCGGTTATCAAAACGACACGGTTCTTGATGTAATCGCATACGCGGTTCATATCGGTAATGATAGGGTCTCTTCCTAGTAAGTCGTTAATCGAAATTTCACCGATTTTGAAGACCGGTTTTTCGTCCTTCGCCTGTATGGTTGAAGCGGAAGCCTTCACGGTTACGTTGTTCGCGCGATTTATCCATAGGTCCGAGGCAACTCTAGCCGCCGCGATTCCCGCGAAAATGCATAGAGCCGACAAAATCAAAGACATAGACGACACATACCCGTGTAAAAAAACTAGCGCGGCGATCGCGAATCCGACAATCGTAATTCCAGCATCGACGGCAATCCAATGAGGAAGACGAACGACTTTATTCATAAACTTTCCCCCTACGTAGAATAACGACGGTTCCAAAACTATAATGATACATTTTGTATCTAATTAATCCCTATTTTATGTTACATTAGGTATCTAGTCAATGAGAAAATGATTCTATTTGTAGCAAAATGATTCGCCATGTTTAGTGTTTATTCGCTATTATGATACTAAATGTATCATTATGGGCGTGATTAATTCACCCAAAGCGAGCTTTGGCCTATTCCACCGCTTTATTCCCTCTGAAGACCGGCGCGTTAATATACCCTTCGGCACTGATCCCCTTTTTTCCGATTACGCCCCATGCGGTTAAGCCTAGTATTTTAATATCCAACCACAAGGACCTATGATCGACGTACCAGACGTCCAACTCGAATTTCGTCTCCCAGGAAATCGCGTTTCTCCCGTTCACTTGCGCCCAACCGGTGATGCCGGGCATGACTTCGTGCCGCCTTGCCTGGACCGGGCTGTATAGAGGCAAATAGATCGTAGGAAGCGGCCTTGGACCTACTAGGCTAATATCTCCTTTAATGACGTTGATCAACTGTGGCAGCTCGTCCAAGCTATATTTGCGTATGAAGCTGCCGAATCGGGTTAGCCTCTGTTCATCGGTCAACATTTGACCATTGCCGTCCTTCTCGTCCGTAAGCGATCTGAACTTGTAAATGTTAAAAGGCTTGCCGCGCAGCCCCGCCCTTTGTTGTTTGAAAATAACGCGCGGCCCGAGATACGCCCGTATGAGCAGGGCTACGATCGCAATGAGCCAAGACAGGAGCACAAGCAAGACGCATGCGCCTAGTAAATCCATCGTTCGTTTCATGCCTGCATCTCCTCGCTAATCTTCTTAAGGACTTCGATTACTCTCTTCATATCGGATATGTCGTATCTTTGGTCGCTCGGAATGGATAAGATCCGGTTCATCACCGAAATCGTCGAAGCGAATCTCTCGTTATGAATAGCTGCCGGAATCGGCCAATGGACGGGACAGTAGATTTTCTCGCCGATCAGCTTCTCCCTCCAGCCTTGGCGATAATCGTCGATGAATATAGGCACAAAGAACGGGCAACTATCCTCGTCATAGGAGCGGAAAACCGGGGTTACTCCTGGTATGTCTTTCATTCCGTTCAGCAAGTATGCCGAGTTTTGTCGGCGTATTTCCTTCAATCGAGAAGGGTCAAGCCGATGCAAGAGACTTCGGGATTCGTCATCCATGCGATAGGCGTTCGAGTCCCGAAACAATAGCTCTTCGCTCTCGTTAAATTTCGCTAAATACGCTTCTTTTGTTTCCGGATCCCGGGAACGGATATATTCGCCCTTCAATAAGAGAGCTTCTCGCCTTATGCCGTAAAATCGCGGAAATTCCGGCAAGCGTTCCTCGATCGCTCTAGCGGACGAAGCCAGAAAGCCTCCGCTCGCTATTCCCGTCCACTTTCGTAGGCTGCAGACGTAATAATCGCTCTCGTCTAGCATTCGGTTTCGGGAGAACAAAGTATGGGTCACGTCCTCGACGACGAGCGTCCCGCTTCTGTTGAACCGCTTGATCGTGTCCCGCAAGCTCGCGTTGGTGAACTCGCCGTAATACCCCATATGGACGAATATTCCGATGTCCTTACTTGCGTAGGCTTCGATGTCGCTTAGATCGGGTCCGAGGCTTCCGTCGCAATTATAGAAGAGGCATTCATAGCCTTTATTTCTAAATGGATCGATGACGGAATCGCACGTGTAGGCGGGCATGAGCACGACTTTGGTTAACACTTCATTCTCTACGCGGTCTAATAGAAGCGAGAAAGCTCCCCTACCCGAAGCGGTGAGCGCGACATTCCCCCAAGCTTTAAGCCAACCAGGAATGTCCGCGCGCCTATCCAAAGGCCGTTCCTGTAGCCAATATTCGCTGCCTACTTCGGTTATCATTTCGAGCCTCCTGCCGGATGAATATTGGACCGGCCTAACACCCTGGACTTCGCTCCGCCGGCCGAATGCAGGGTCGGCAGGCTGATCCGCCTGTTCATCGCGGGAACCGAGCTTAGCATGCGAATGCCGTATCCGACCAGAAACCAAATTATGAACGCCCGCACACCTGGGCCGAACGGCGACTCTTCCTCGAATAACGAGTTAATCCATAGACTTAACATTAATAGCGAGAGGGTCTGAACGAATTTGTCGGGATTTAATCGGTATCTGATCGTAAACTTGTACAAAGGAATCAAGGATAACAACAATAAGATCGTCCCTCCGGCCAACCCGTAATGTACGAGCGCGGATAGTTGGAAATTTTCCACGTAGGTCGCGCCGATTCCGAAGATCGGATGCGCTTTAAAGATCGCCCACCCCTGTTCCATGATCGATACCCTGCCGGCCGACAACCCATCCAAATTTCCGCTGTTTTGAAAGGAAGCGATTCCCGTTACTTGCTTCAAGTATTGCTGGATTTGATTGTTTTGCAGCGCGTACACGGATGCCGCGACGATCGACAATATCGCGAAAAACTTTCTTTTTAAGGAGATGTTCATGAACATCAAATTGAATAAAAGAACCATAATCCCGGCAACCATGGACGCCCTGTTCATCATCATCGTGATGAACACCCCCATCAACGCAAGAACCGAATACTTGATCAGAGCTTGCGGTCGTAAAGCCGTTTCGTAGAGCTTGGCGATAATAATCATGGCCGAGAGGAGAATGGGGCCGAGCGAATTTTTCGATCCGTAGACGTAACCGTTAATGTCCATCATTCCCGTAGAGCTGAACGACTTTTGATAGACGCTGATCATGAGCACGATTACGAAGGCTATATAGACGAGCAATACTTTCTTCATCTTTCCGACATCGACGTAGCTAGGCACCATGTACCCGATAACCATAATGAACATGGAAATATTGAGATTTCGGACATGGTTCGTCGCTAAATACTCGCCGTTGCTGAAAATGTCCATCACCATGCAATAACAATCGAATAACAAAGTCAGCGTGAGATAGACGAGCAACGTTTGACTGAAATACACCCTGCTGCCGATCAATAAAGCGGCGAAGAGAACGAACCACGACAATAGCAGCAAGCCTTTGAACGAACCGTTCCCTTGCAGCCCCGGAAATTGAGAGCAGACGGACAAGACGATGCATAAAATCAACCCGGTAGTGACTATTTTCCGGCTAAACGAGTTCGGCACATTCAACACTTCCCGTTTCGTTTTTTTGAATCTTCTCCATGAGTTTGATGAACGATTCCCCGCTGTAAGTTGACTGCGCCGGGGACGGCTCGAGACGATGTTCCTTAAAGCGCGCAAGCAGCGATTTCTCGTCATCGAACCGATAAGTTACCGCGTAATTCCCGCATACGTCCCGAACGTAAGGCAAATCCGGCGCGAACAGCTTCAATCCTCGCGACATCGCCTCCACCAACGGTAGGCCTAACGACTCCACGCCGGAGGAGCAGAACGCGCCATCGGCCAGCTCGTACACTTTATCCATGGTAACGGGGCTCAATCTACCGGCGAACAAAATAAATTCCGATATTAACAAGTCGGCCGCGAGCTTTTCGATCTTCTTCGCGTAACCGTTCGCACCGGGGGAAAAGGTAAGCAGCATGCTTACGGGCCTGTCCGCGTTAGTCCGGTTATGGTCGGCAACGAACCGGATGAGCGTCTCTATTCTTTTGTAGCTATCCGGAGAAGCGACGCAAACGCCGAGATAATCTCCCTGCCTCTTCAATTCCGACAGCCTGTCCAGTAGGACGTCGTCTACTTTGCCGCCTTCGAATCGTGCCTGCTTCGGAGGAAGTACGAATACCCGGTTCGGATTTACCCGATACTCGCCGATGACGGCGTCCCGCATCCATCCCGTCTGAACGAACACGCCGGCCGCCTTCTTGCAAGACCGTTCGATCAAGAAGCCGTTCAGCCATTTGATTTTCAACACCAGCTTAAACGTAAGAATGCTTCTAGGCGCGAATTGAAGCGATTGGTGCAGGTACACGTATTGCGGCGTCGATTTCAAAATCAGGTTGCACGTATTTTCCAGAGACACGACGGCATCTATGCCGTTGTCCCGAATCGTAGACGGCAAATTCGCATAAAGCCATTTGAACCGTTTCCGATAGGATCTGCTGATTTCGATATAGCGGATATGAGGCGCATCGATCCGAACCGCTTGCTCCGCCTCTTTGGCGACTACGATCCAGTACCGGTTGACCGTATCTTGCGCGATATCCTCGATGCAACGGTTCAAGATGCTCATCGCCCCGCCGTACAACGCAGCCGGATTATAAATTAATATATTCATTGAGTTCCCACTTTTCGCGCCGCAAGCAGCGGCAGTGTTCTTGGACCAAGCTTTTGATTTTATTGAAATTCGAGTTCATCTCGCTAGAGCTCCATTGTCGTATCGCATTCTCGCGTTCTCTGATCTTGCGGACTTCTTGGCCGAAGTCTACTCGCTGCCTCAGCTCTTCCAAATTGACCGCCCGATTATGGAAGCTTCTAGATAAAATAACCATCTCCGACCCTAGTCTGTAATGCTCGGCCAAAATCATTTCCGCGGGAACGACGCCTTTGCCGATTTTGGCAATGCCTCCGAATCCGTACTTGATGCCTCTGGCTTTCAGCATTCGACACGCGAAGTCCACGACGCCGCAGCTTATGAGCTCGAACATGAAATCGAGCTTCATGCCTAAATACAAATCGTTCAAGCCTAGGTGTACTTCATCGATGCCCTTAATATCGAGAATTTCGTTTATTCTCACTAACGCCTGCGGGGTTTCCAACAGCAGGCAGGTTTTCGCTCTTCCGCCGACCCGGGCAACGAAGTAGGCGACCTCCTCCGCCGTCGTAAACATCGGCAGCATCAGGACGTCCGCTCCCCTGTCGATCGCTTCGTCTATTTCGCTAGCCGTATGCTCGTGAACAGGGTTGATTCTCACAAGAAGCTCGCACTTCTCGATTTTCGCGCGAACGGTCGAAATATCGCTCATCGAATGGGAGGACAAGACGGTATCCAAATGACCCTGCCGCTCCCATTTCCCGATTTTCTCTAAATCTATGAATATTCTGTCAACGCCGGAAGCTTCCGCCTCCTTCGCAATATCCGCGTCGTTCGTAATAAACATAAGTTGAATGGTCAACTGACCGCACCCCCGCCACGCAATTCGATTTGATTGCTCAAGATCCCGTTGGATATAAAAGCTTCGAGGTTTCGAATAACGAGATCGAACATTCGGGAATGGTTCTGATCGGAAACGAACGAATTGTGGGGAGTAACCAAGAGGTTCGGATGTTTCCAATAAGGATGCTCGGGGGATAAGGGCTCTTGCTCGAACACGTCGAGCGCGGCTCCGCGTATATGCCCGTTATTTAACCGCTCCAGCAAATCGGCTTCGTTAACGATTCCGCCCCGCGATACGTTAATGACGACAACGCCGGGTTTCGTCTTATCTAAACGGCTCCCGTTAAGCAAGCCTCGGGTTTCCTTCGTTAGAGGCAACGCAATCACGATGACATCGCAGCGGCATAAGAACGCGTCTAGCCGGCTGGACGGGACGCATTCATCGAAACATTGTACGGACGTTCCTGTCGAATTCAAGCCCAGGAGAGCACATCCGAACGCCTTCATTCTTTTGGCGACCTCGGTTCCGATGCTACCCGTTCCGATAATCCCTACCGTTTTGCCATGGAGCTCGATTAATTCGCGGTTCTTCGTCCACTCCGAACGCCTTTGATTGCGTTCGAAAAACCGGGTGTTTTTATAAATCTCCAGCGTTTTAAGTACGACCCATTCGGCAATGGGTACGCTGTATACGCCTTTTGCGTTGGCGATCGTTATATTCCGCGTTTCAACTTCCGGTAGAGGAATTCTGTCCAATCCGGAACTCGTCAATTGGATGAATTTCAGTCTCGGAAACCGACTTAAGGAGTGATGCAGCAAAAGCGAATTGCACACGACGACTTCGGAATCGTAGAGCATCGCTTCGAGAGGGCCGGATTCGTTATCGCATGTCGAAACTTCGTATCCGAGCTTGCTTATTTTTTGAATTTCGATCTCGGAGTACGCAATGGTGTTGGTAAGCAGCGCTTTAATCTGAATTCAACCCCTTGGACGCGATATCTACAGCTTTTCCGGCAAAATGATACGTTTTGTATACTTTTCATTCTAAGTCACGCGATACATATCGTCAACGTTTTTGTTACATTTTGTATCGAATTATTAAGTTTCTGAAAGCATTTAAAAAACCGCCTCAAAAGGCGGCTTGGCTCAAGAATCGTTCGCTATGAAAAAGTATATGAGTTTAAGCCGATGTCGTAACTTATCCGCTATTTTTCGGAGCCACGTGTCGCGATCTATGGTTATTTTACCGGTTCCGTCGGCTAACGATCGTAGCCCTTGCTCTACCGTCACGATCGGAATTTTTCGAGATCTAATATAATCCAGAGTCTCGATTAACGCCTGTTGTTGTTTGTCGTCATGCTCGGATGCGGCGGGATGAATCATGAATACGAGCCACGCGCGGGAATGCAGAGCTTCATCTACTCTCGCTTTGTAATAGGTAAAACTGCCTGTATCGACGTCATTCCCAAAATCGAAATAGGAACCTATCGCTACCCGATTGATATGATATCGCTTGACTCTCTTAGCATTGATTCCACCTACGGATTGGAACCCGGACTGGTAATATTTCCTTGCGATCTCGCGTACGACCGCATTGTTCGCACCGTAGGGATAGACGACGCTAGTCACTCGATATCCTAGCGCTTGCAGCTTATCCTTCGACACTCGGAATTGACGATCGATTTCCTGTTCGGACAACTCGGTTAACGCGACGTGGGAATCCAGGTGCGAAGTCACTTCCCATCCTAGCGAATTTTGCAGAAACCCGATTTGTTCGTCGTTCATATAGCCCGGGGATCCGATTAGGCCGCTCGTTACCGCTATCACACATGGAGCTCCGGCGTTCTCGAAAGCGGGTTTGAGCACCGTCCAATCCTCATGTTTACCGTCGTCGCTAATAAAGGTTACCATCGGATGCATCATACGATTCCTCCTATCCCGATCATATGGCTCGTCTCAATTTTCTGAACGTTATGCCCGCGAATCTATCGAACGCCTCGACCATTTCCCGCTTGAAAAATAAATAATTCATTACGGCCACTATGGCCCCGATCGCTACAAAGCCCGCCGCTCCGGCGAGTAACAACGGAACGTAACCCCCGAAATTCAAATCGAGCCGGTAACCCGCGAACGATATGAGGAACGATAACGCGCTGTTGAAGAAAAGAACCCGATAATAAGCGCCGCTGTCCATTTGCAAAATTCGATGGTGCGTATATTGAATGGCGAGTTGAGCTCGTACGATATTGCACAATAAATTGCCTATAAGCACCCCGTACACACCGTAGAAATGAACTAACGTCAAGCTCGAGACGCATAGGATCGCGCACGATACGACATGAATGTCCCTGCTCGCTTTGAAGCGTCCGGATACGTTGAGGATGATGCTGCTCGGCAGAAAAATGACCTCGAATATTACGACGATCATGAATAAGACCGCCATATTCCAATCCACGTAATTGATATCGTTAACTCCGTGCGTATAAATGCGGATAAAAGGAACGATAAACACGATCGTGGTCGTAATCAATGTGTTGAGCACCAGTACCGTAATGAACTCGAAAGTTCGAAAGATCGAACGGACGCCCTCCGGTCCCTTTTCCGCCAACAGCTGCCCGAATCCGTTAATAGGAGCGCTGACGAAAGAGGTTATGACGTTCTTAACGACCGCGAAGATCGAATTGTAGATCATGAAGACGCTGGCGTAAACCGTGCCTACGAAGCTGGATATGACCAAGGTTGGAAGCGAGATGTAGAGCGCGTTGGCCAGTTTTTGCACCATTACGTTGGGTGTGCTCTTCAATCCGCTGAAATCCGGCTTGGCTCGAAACGACACGCGAGAGAAATACTTTCGGAATAATAGGATCAAAATGAGGCTCATGCTTAAGCCGAAACACATGATCGAGAAGCGAACCCACAAAATCCCGCCCCCGGACAGCATGATCAGAATGCTGGACAAATGGGTTAAAAACGTCACCACCGCGCTTACCGAATACAAAATATATTCCCTCTGGGAAACCTCGAACAGCACCCTATACTTTTCCGTCAGAAAACTTATGGCTGCTGGAAATATCGCCATTAAGAAAAAGGTCGTCATCAACCCGACATTCAAGTCGCTCTTGACGAAATACGGGTAAAAAATCGCGATGCCAAGGGCGATTACCGTAAATACGCCGGATAAAATTAGGTATACGATTCTTGAAGCGGATAGGATCGCATTTATTTTTTGCCTATCGCTTTCGACGAACGGCTTGTAGAGCGCAACGTTGGTGGCCATCCCGAAGCCGCCTTCGATAATGGTCAAGAACACCATGAACTGCGCTACCGTAGCCGAAAAACCGTTCATATCCGAGCCGTACGTTCGTATTGTCAAATTGACGACGATGAGTCCCATTACGCTATTGATTACAGTACTGGACAGCATCGACACGATGTTATAGACGCTTTTTTTTGTTCTATGCATAATGTCCCTTCTAACCGCGAAGTGAATAGGCTTTTGTTTTGTGAATGAACTTAAGAATCGACGGAGTATACGCGAATAATAAATTTTGAAGATTTATCCGCCACCAGAACGTCCGATGCCTAAAATTTCGTTTAAACGATCCCTTATTGATATCCTTTAGCAATTGCTTCTGGTCCGCGTTCGACAACTTGACGTATATCTGGCTCAAATGATAACCTGCGATCGAAACCGTCATGTACGCGAATTTTTTCGTTGTTGCTTCCAGGTTAGAAGCATCGACGTAGCTGGCCATTTTCTGAATAATGATCGAAAGTCCGATAGCCTTCTTGTAATCCGGGCGCGAGGTTTGGTTGCCCGTCCACTGCCGGTACCAATAAAAACCGTAATCCAGTTGCATCACTCGCGAAGCTCCTGACGTCAGCAACTTTAACGTAAATTCTTGATCCGAATAATTAGCTCCTTCCGTAAACCTCAACCGCACGGCTTCTATATACTCCCGCTTAGTAAGATTAATGACGGAAATAATATCATACCCTTTTACTTGCAACGCTTTTGAAAGGTAAGTCGTCCCGTCCATAACGATCCCCGGTTCGACCATTCCGCTTTCGGCGATCGGTTTGGGCTTTCCGTCTTCATAACAATAGCGACTTCTGCCTCTAACGATATCGAGATCGTGTCGTTTGGCCGTCGTATACAACAATTCCAGAGCATTAAGCTCCAAGAAATCGTCGCTGTCGACGAAGATGACGTATTCCCCTAATGCATAACTTAGCCCGTTATTTCTGGCTGCCGCCACGCCCGAATTAGGCTGATGAATGAGCTTTACGAATGGATATTGGTCTGCGTATTGTTGCGCGATTAAGGGACTTTCATCGATGGAGCCGTCGTCTACGAGAATAATTTCTTTAGAAGGCAACGACTGTGCGACCAAGCTGTCCACGCATTCGTTTAAAAACTTTTGCACGTTGTACACCGGTACAATGACTGAGACCTGGAACATTTAGCTTCCCTCCCACGTCTAGAAGCGCAATCTCTTTTTCGTTCGATAGGCTAATCCGATTGCGGCGGCAGCAGCCGCAATGAGCGGAACGGCCTTTATGTAAGCTGCCACGTTAAAGAAGTTTCTCTGCTTTGCCTGCAACACACGCCGAAGTAACTTCCGCGTCTTCTCGTGATGGACCGTTTCCGAAATTTTGCGAAGCTTTCGCTTCGGCCTCTTAGGATCATTGAACATATATTCGAGATAGATGTAATTTCGCGCGAGTGAAATGAACCACTTGGCGTCCTCGATGTGGTCTGATTTGCCTTTAAGCTCCGACTGATCGATCAACTTTTCCTTCATCTCGTGAACTTCGACTAAATTAGCGAATAAACCGTCGTGCAGCGTGCGGCTTAGGCTATGGGCACGTATCCGATAATGATACAACGGAGCGTCTACGAATCTAGCGGAACGAACCAAGTGCAAATATTGCATGTTGAATACGTAATCTTCCAGAATCAAGTGTTGGCCGAAGCGAAGCGAATGCGACTCGATCAATTCCCTCTTGTATAAACCGTTCCAGACGACGGCTTCCCCTTCGCCTCGGATAATCAAATGAAAAAGGATTTGATTTCTAAACTCTTCTCTCGTTGCATATAACCCGGTCTCGTAACGAGAAGCCGATCGCCTAACTTCGCCTGATTGCTCGAAATCCTTAAAGTGATTGCAAAACACGTAATCGCAATCTTCTAATTCGGCAGCGCGATAGAGCGTGTCGTACATATCGGGTTCGACCCAATCGTCCGAATCGAAAAAAGCGACGTATTTGCCGGTAGCTACCGCTAGCGCGGAATTACGCGCGGCAGATAAACCGGCATTATCTTGATTAACCACGATGATCCGGTTATCCATTCGAGCATATCGATCGATTATTTCCCCGCTAGCATCGACTGAACCGTCATTTACGATAATAATCTCGAGTTCTCTAATCGATTGGGAAATCAACGAGTCCAGCGCCTGCACCAAATATTTTTCCATGTTGTATACGGGGACGATGATGCTAATTGCTGGCGCTACCCTCATGACACACACTCCTTGAAAATGCTAACGTGTTTTTGCGCCATGGCCTCGATTGTATGCTCGTCCATGACTCGAAGCGCGGCGGAGGAAAATTCGTGCCTTAGCCGGTCGTCCTCGCAGGCATACCTGATCGTTCGCGCCAAAGCAGCCTGATCGTCCGCCGGGACGATATGAATCCCCTCGGACTTCCTTGCGAATTCCAATGCGGCAATGCATTTGTCGGTCGATACGACGGGCAGTCCGCAAGACAAAGCTTCGTTGACTACGAGTCCCCATATATCTTCCCGGGTCGGCATTACGAACAGATCCGCGGATCGATAGTATGATCTCAGCTCTTCTTTGGATTTGAACCCTTCTATTCGAATATTGCTCAGACCCAGTTCGGCGATTCGTTTCTTGTATTCGTTCTCGTCCGGCCCGCTGCCGACCAAAATCAGCCGGTAGTCGGGAGGCATGGAGGACCATGCGTCGATCAGAAGATCGAAGCCCTTGCGAGGAATGAATTGACCGACCGCCAATACGACTTTCTCATTGGCGATCCCTAACTGGCTGCGGAGCCGCGCACGTTCTTCGTCCGTCGCGCCGGACGGATAAATGTCGGACTCCATTAGGGAAGTGAACGGATAGACGTGGATATGATCCGGATCGGCTCCGTAATGCCGAAGGTATTTGTTCGTTTCCAACCCGGAGCTGAGCCACCAAGTCGCGGAGCCGATAAAATATTTTTTGATTTTCGAGCTCAGGAAGCCGTCTTGCTTAATAAAACCGCCGTCGATATTCAGAAAGAACGGGATTTTCCGGGCACGAAGCGTTCGGATGGCCAGCATTCCCGTAGGCGTGCTGTAACCGCCGACGACGATGGCGTCATACTTGTCCCGGCGTAGCCATCGGATGACGGAGGGGCAAATCGCGGAGTCTTGCGTAATCTTAAAGCCCTTCATGAAAACGGGAGTAAAATGCGAGGCTTTGTTCGACGTCCAGCTTTTATCTCGATCCGATGCGTTGCTTCGTTCGTACAAAACGGTAAGCTCGCAGTATTTCCCCAGCTCGTTGAAGAAATCGACGCGATAGGGCGAAGGGATATTCGTAAGATATAGCACTTTCATACCCGCTCCCCCTTTCATAACGCGTCTTTTCGCCATATGAATTGGTTTACGATTTTCGTATAGCTTTGAATGATTTTAACGACTTTAATCGAAATATTATCGTCCACGTAATCGTGAGCCCGGTTATGGCCCGTGTCCGATTCTCCAAGGTTCCGGCACATGGCGATCGCTTGGAGCATTTCTTGTGAAGAGATTCCGCCGATCACGATACTCCCTTTGTCTAGCACTTCTGGTCTTTCCGTCGACGTCCGGATGAGCACGGCCGGGAAGTTCAGAATAGCGGATTCTTCGGACAACGTACCGCTATCGGATAGCGTGCAATAAGCGTTCATCTGCAGCTTGTTGTAGTCGAAGAAGCCGAACGGTTTCAGCTGACGGATTAAGGGGTGAAAACGAAAGCCCGACTTTTCGATCCGCTTCCAGCTTCTCGGATGAGTGGAATAAACGATAGGCATCTGATATTTTTCCGCAATTTCGTTCAATGAGTTCATCAAGGAAAGGAAGTTGGATTCCTGGTCGATGTTCTCTTCCCGATGTGCGGATACGAGCATATAGTTGTCCGCTTCCAAGCCCAACTCTTTGAGGACGCGGCTACGTTCGATATTGGCGTACTGTTTGCTGAGCACTTCCGTCATCGGAGATCCCGTTACGAAAATATGATCTTTGCGAATCCCTTCGGAGAGCAAATATTTGCGGCTATGTTCCGTATAAGGGAGGTTAATATCGCTGATATGATCCACGAGCCTCCGGTTAATTTCCTCCGGTACGTTCTGATCGAAGCAGCGGTTGCCGGCTTCCATGTGGAAAATCGGGACTTTAAGGCGTTTGGCAGCCAAAGCCGACAAGGCGGAGTTGGTGTCCCCCAAGATCAATAGAGCATCCGGACGCTCCCGTTCGATGACTTCGAACGACTTCGAGATAATGTTTCCGATCGTCTCGCCTAGATGGCTTCCGACCGCATTCAGGAAATGGTCCGGCGTTCGGATGTCCAGCTCCTGGAAGAATACTTCGTTAAGCGTAAAATCCCAGTTTTGTCCCGTGTGAACGAGAACGTGATCGAAGTATTTGTCGCACGCTTTAATGCATTCGGAAAGTCTGATAATTTCCGGGCGAGTGCCGACGATCGTCATTACTTTTAGCTTGTCCACGTTTACACCTCAAGGAAATAAGTATCGGGTCTCTCCGCGTTAAAGATTTCGTTCGCCCAGAACAGCGTAATCACGTCGCCGTCTCCCGTATTCGTGATCGAATGGGTGTACCCCGGCGGTATGTCGAGCACCTTCAGCTCCTGACCGGATACCCGGTATTCCAACTGATTGTCGCTGTCGATATGGCGGAATTTGATGGTGGCATCCCCTTCGATAACGAGAAACTTCTCCACCTTCGTGTGATGCCAATGGTTGCCGCGCGTAATGCCGGGCTTCGTGCGGGAAATGAAAATTTGGCCGAACTGCTGGGACTTGATGAACTCCGCCAGCCATCCCCTGTGATCATGTTTCATCTGCAATTCGTAAGCGAAGCCGTCGTTCGGCATATAAGAAAGATAAGTCGAATACAAGTAGCGGCTGAATAGATCGTCCGTACGGAACGACTCCAACGTCTCCCTGCTATCCCGGAACGCCGTCAGCTTGTCGGCTACCGCCCCGAGCTTTACGCGATACACCGGAGAAACCTCGCAAAATCCGTATTCCTTCGCCTGTTCTTTGCCCTGTACGACTTCGACGAACGATCGGATCACGTCGTCGACGTACGTCAATGTAAGCTCCGTCTCCGGATTATCGATTCGAATCGGAATCCCTCTAGCCGTATTGTGGCACCAAGTCGCGATTACGGAATTATAGTTCGGTTTGCACCATTTGCCGAACACGTTCGGCAAACGAAAGACGAATACGTCCGCGCCGCTTTGCTCCGAGTAAGTAAACAGCGCCTCTTCCGCTCGTTGTTTGCTTTGACCGTATGGCGTTCGATTGCCCGCTTGCGTAGAGGACGAGAACACGACGGGCGTTTGCTTGTTCGCGCGGCGCAGCGCTTGCAGCAGTCTCTCGGTCAAATCGACGTTGCCTTTCTCGAAATCCCCTTCGTCGGCGGAGCGATTGACCCCGGCCAAATGGAAGACGAAATCGGCTTGGCGCGCATACTGCTCCAGCTGCTCGCGGGTGCTTGCGCTGCCGATCCTTAACATCTCGAACTGCTCCAGCCTTTCGAGCGTCGCGATCAGGTTTCTGCCAATAAAGCCTTCAGCCCCGGTGATAAGAATACTCTTCAAAATTTCTCCTCCTTTGAAGCAGCTCCTCAGCGACCGGCTCGAGCCGAAGCAGCAATCTTTTGATTGCCGGAATGTCCAAACGCTCCGTATTGTGGGAATTGTACTCCCACTCCTTGCTCACTCTCCGGTCGCCTTCCACGAAATATTTGTCGTAGTTCAAATCTCTCGTGTCGGCGGGGATCCGGAAGTAGTTTTCCAAATCTTCCGCGTGAGCCATCTCTTCCCTCGTCAATAACGTTTCGTACAGCTTCTCCCCATGTCGCGTTCCGATCGTTTTCACGCCTTTGCGCGCATCGAACAACTCGCCGAGCGCGATGGCCAAGTCCCCGATCGTAGATGCCGGAGCCTTCTGAACGAAGATGTCTCCTTGATTCGCATGCACGAAAGCATGCAGCACCAGCTCGACGGCGTCGTCCAGCGACATGAGATATCGCGTCATATCGGGGTCCGTTACCGTCATCGGTTCGTCGTTCATAATCTGATTGATGAACAGGGGAATGACGGACCCGCGCGAGTACATCACGTTACCGTATCTCGTCCCGCAAATGAGCGTCTTATCGGGGCTGACGGTTCTCGATTTCGCGATCATTACCTTTTCCATCATCGCTTTCGAAATGCCCATCGCGTTGATCGGATAGACGGCTTTATCCGTCGACAAGCATACGACCTTCTTCACCCCGAAGTTGATCGCGGCGTTCAATACGTTTTCCGTGCCCAACACGTTCGTTTTGACCGCTTCCATCGGGAAAAACTCGCAAGAAGGCACTTGCTTGAGCGCGGCGGCGTGAAACACGTAATCTACGCCGCCCATCGCCGTCGCTACGCTATGGTAATCGCGCACGTCGCCGATGAAATATTTCACTTTATCGCTTTTGAATTGCTTGCGCATATCGTCTTGTTTTTTTTCGTCTCTGGACAGGATCCTGATTTCTCCGATGTCCGTGTCCAGGAACCTCTTTAGCACCGCGTTCCCGAACGATCCGCTGCCGCCTGTAATGAGAAGGCATTTATCGTGAAACAAGGTTACCGTCCCCTTTTATACCGTATGGGCTTTAATGATTTCATAGCTTCTGGCAACCGTGTAGTTTCTCTCGAGGTAAATGCGGCCGTTGCGACCTAGCCGTTTGCGAAGATTTTCGTCCCGGGCGAGAACCTCCAGCTGCTTGATGAACTGGCGTTTATCTCCGCTCTTCGCCCAAACTCCGCAATCCGCTTCTTCCAAGATCGTCATGAGATCGGTACAATCGTCGGTCGCGGCCGCGATCGGCACGCCGTATTCCAAATAGCTGTTTAACCTAGAAGGAATATTCGGGATCGTAAACCTAGCATCGAGAAAAATAAGGCCTACGTCGCAGCATTCCAAAATCTGATTGTATTGCTCCTTCGGAAACGCCTTGAACAGCTTCACGTTCGTAAAGGCGGCCTCATCAATTCGCTTGCGGATTTTCTCGTATTCGGTTCCGGAGCCGCTGATCAAGAAGAAGAGATCTTGTCTATCTCTCAGCTCGTCCAGCACGTCCAGGAAGAAATCCAACCCTTGCGGGCGACCCAAGTTTCCGCCGTAGACGAAAACGACGGCATCCTCGGGAATTTGCAATTGGGCGCGAACCGTTTGTTTGTGAGTAAGCCGGGTCTCGGAAAAATACCGGACTTTGATGCTGTTCGGACATTCTTCGACCTTGCTGCGATCGATTTCCGGGTTGTGGCGGAGCAAATATTCCACGTTTCCTTTGGACATGCAGCCGATATGATCGGAGACCGCGTAGAGACGCTCTTCTTTTTTCCTGAAATATCGCCAGACGAGTCCGTTTTTCTTGAACATGCCCATGTCGACGGCGTTTTGCGGAAAGATGTCCTTCAAGAGCAAATAAGATTTGCTTCCGTCCCGCGTTTTGACGTATTGGACGACTTTCGCGAAGGTAATCGGAGGGGTTGAATAGATTACGAGATCGAAGGTTATGTCGCTAAAATACTTTTTGATCGCCTTCACGAATTGACTTTCGAGCATCAACATCGCTACCGTTTTTTCGATCACGTTCGTTTTCGTAAGATTGTACGTCTTCACGCGTAAAATACGGGATCGGCCTTTCTCTTGCAGCTCCGTCTGTTTGCCTACCCGGCGTTCCCGAGGACAAACGACGTATACGTTGTCCCCCCTCGCTTCGAACTCTTGAATTAAATCCGTATATAAATTCGTTTCGTTGCCTTCCGGATATCCGATCGTAAGAAAGAGTACGTTCATATCTACACCAACCTATCAATCTTCATAGTAGTAATTGTAAGATTTTCCCTTTTCTTTCTTGTTGTTGATAATGACGCCCAACATTCGCGTGTTCACTTTATCGAGCTTCAACTTGGCCGTCAGGGCAAGGTCGCGCTTCGTCATCGTCGTATCGAGTACGAGCACGCAGCCGTCTACTTGAGCTCCTAGGATGATCGGATCGGCCACGGCCATGACCGGCGGACTGTCGATGATGATAATGTCGAATAACTCTTTCAATTGTTGAAGCATGCTCCTAATTCGATTGGACCCGAGCAATTCAGCGGGATTCGGCGGGATCGGCCCGCTCGTAATGACGGACAATCCGGGATACGCCGTGCTCTGGATCACTTCGTTCAACTGGCTGCGCCCCAATAACCAGCTTGTTAATCCGTGGCGGTTACCGAGTCCGAATACTTGGTGGCCCGTCGGTTTGCGCAAATCCGCGTCGATGTATAAAGTCCTCATCTCGTTTTGCGCCATGGCGCAAGCCAGGTTGGTGGACGTTACCGTTTTCCCCTCGCCGGGGGTCGAGCTCGTAACTAAAATCGTTTTGATATCCTCGTCAATGTTCGAATATTGAATGTTGGCCCGAATCGTACGATAAGCCTCGGAGACGGACGACCTAGGTTGGTCGGCGATAATTCGGTTATACGGATACGCTTGTTTGGCTCTCAAACAACCTCTCCCCTTTCTTGATCGTAGATTTTTCGATTCTGGGCACTTTGCCGAGCACGGCTACTCCCAATAGGTTCTCGATATCTTGAACCGTCTTGAACCGGGTATCGAAGGCTTCGTATGCGAGAACGATACCGGCCGATACGACGATGCCCAGCAACATGGCAATCGCGACGTTCATCGTTAAGCTCGGCGAGACCGGAACCGGATTGGCGCTCGACTTAGCCGGAGCGAGAACTTGCACGTTATCCACTTTCATGATTTTGACGATTTCCTCTTGGAAAGTGGTCGCTAAGGCATTGGAAATCTTGACGGCATTGGCTTCTTTCGGATCGTTCACGACTATGGATATGACTTGGGATTTATCGATTGGACTGACCTTGACCTTGTTCATCAAATCGTCGGTCGTATATGTGCCATCCAGCTTCTGAACGACGAGATCAAGAATTCTCGGACTCTTGATGACGATGCGATAGGTGTCGATTACTTTAATGCTGCTGTCGATTTCCTCGGACGTTCGCACGGTCGTAACCGAGCTGTCCGCGCTGGAGTGGTTAACCAGCAAATCCGTCTGGGCTTCGTAGATCGGCGTTATCATGTAGAGGGTATAGGCCGCGCTCGACAGCGTGATTACGATCGTGACAATAGCGATGATCCAAAACCTTTTCATAAGGATTTTCAAAACATCCTTGAACTCCATTTCCTCTGCCTTCATAAGTTCAATCCTCTCGTTTATTTCGGCTTTGTGATACAAATTGTATCAATGAATTCATTCTATGATACAGTGTGTACTTAGTCAATAGAAAATGTTACAGAAAGTAGCTATTAATATCATGGAGGCTACTCGCTGCCGCGATGATCGCTTCCTCCTTTTGTAACAAAGGAAACACCGTCCACAACATGTACTTCAAATCCTTAATCAAGGAGTACTGCTCTAAGTAGAGTAAGTTGATGCGGCATTTATCCGGGAACAGCACTTCCCTGTGATAGGACACCGGATCGTCTACTTCGGCCAGGATGAGTTCTTCCTTGCGGTACTTGATCGTCGACGGCCCCGTAATGCCAGGGCGCAGCAGTAAAATATCGCGTGCTCTTCCTTCCAGTCGATCTACCATTCCCGGAGTATCCGGCCGCGGCCCGACTAAGCTCATGTGCCCTAGCAAAACGTTAATTAGTTGGGGCAGCTCGTCTATTTTCGACTTGCGAAACAGCCTTCCGAATCTCGTAATTCGGGGATCGTTGCTGGCTGTCACCCTCATGCTGAACGCTGCTTTCGGATGCATCGTGCGAATTTTAATGATCTTGAAAAGTTTCCCGTTACGTCCTACGCGTGCTTGAGTAAAAAAACCGTTGCTCTTCGTCTCCAGCGACGCTATCGCGAACGCCAATAGAATGAGCCAAAATGTCAGCGCCAGAAGCGTGACCGACACTACGAGATCGAGCGACCGTTTAATGGACCGTTGTCGGAACGTTAGTCCGGGTTTATTCATTATTAACCGCCTTTCGAGCTGTTCCTATTCATCTCTATTTCCTGAACGTTAATGCCCACCAGCTTTTCATATGGCGAGGGACGACCGGATCCCCTATCGATAATTCCCTTCCCGCGAGCAACGACTCCGCGTTTTCTCTTAATTGCTCGGCCGATGGTTTACCTATAAGCGATTCGAATACCCAATAGGCTTCCCGCAAACGAATCCCTCGTTTGACCATGTCATGCGCATCCGACGCCAGCAGATGGACCCAACGCTTCTTCGCCATTTGGATCGCGGCTTGTTGCACTTCGTATCCATGCTGGCCGACAAGCGAAGGCGCCGTTAATTGAGCTAACGCGCCGGAGGCAATCATCTCGTACAGCTTGTCTGGATCGCGTATGAACGGCGCGTGTCTTTCCGGATGAGCGATAATGGGAACGATTCCTTCGGCTCTGCAATCGCGGATAAAAGCGATCATGGCTTGAGGCGTATCCCGGGTAGGCAATTCGACCAACAAATATTTGCTATTGCCCAACAGTTGCACGCCATGATTCCCAAAGTTTTTATGGAATTGGGGACCGAGATGGAACTCTTGTCCCGGTAACACTTGCAACGGTATATTCGCATTCGCGAGCTCGTTGTTCATCTTACGCACTAGAAACGCGATCTTATCGGCGTCGTTCTTGTATTGTCCTTTCATATGATGCGGGGTTGCGAACACCGTCTTAATGCCTTGCCTTACGGCCTCCGCAGCTATTTCCAAAGATTGCGCCCAGTTCTCGGGCCCGTCATCGCATAGCGGCAGCAAATGACAATGGGTATCGATCATAAGTGCCCCCGTACAAATAAGGAATGATTAGCAGAAATCGATATTCGCATGTAGTGGTTTCTCTCCATTCCGTACCGAAGTAAAGATACAAATTGTATCTAACATACTCTCACAATAAGATACAATCTGTATCTTTGTCAAGCGCCAATGTATCCACGGATTACGAGCTTTTTGGACTAGAGTAAAGGGCTGAGATTATCAGCCCCTCCTCATCAAACCGTACGTGAGGTTTTCCCTCATA